>JBDTVU010000005.1:0-59157 GCA_040007035.1 Betaproteobacteria bacterium
CGTCGAACACGTCGAGCGCCGCGCAGACCGGCGTGCCGTCGCGGTGACCGACGACGAGCAGCAGATGGTCGGCCATCGTCGCGCCGAGACGCTCGAAGCACGCGTGCGTCAGGTACGGCGTCGAATGGTGTGCCCGATACGTGCTCTCGTAGCAGCGATGAAAGAATGACCAGTCGTCGGCGGTGATGTCGCGACCGGTGCGGCGTTCGAACGCGATGCCGGCGGCGGCGAGCTTGCGCCGTTCCTGCTTCACCTTCTTGCGCTTGTCGTGGTTGAATGACGCGAGGAACGCGTCGAAATCGGCATGACCGGGATTTTCCCAGCGAAACTGGACGCCGTGGCGGATCGTCATCCCCGAGGCGGAGCAGATCGCCGCCTCCGCATCGGTGATGAACAGCAGGTGCAGCGACGAGAAGCGATCGCCATCGCGCAATTGCGCCAGAGCGTGGGCCAGCAA
This sequence comes from Betaproteobacteria bacterium, assembly GCA_040007035.1. Classification (GTDB taxonomy): domain Bacteria; phylum Pseudomonadota; class Gammaproteobacteria; order Burkholderiales; family Casimicrobiaceae; genus CAIWHR01. The sequence continues at coordinate 458 of JBDTVU010000005.1, forward strand.
CACGGCGCGCGTCGCATCGTCATCGGCGATGAGCCTCGGGCCGGGCGCCGGCGTGAACGGGATCGCGCCGACGAGCTTCGGATAGTAGCGGCGGCCGTATCTGCGCCAGGCGTCGGCCCAGGCCCAGTCGAACACGTATTCGCCGTACGAGTGCGTCTTCTCGTACAACGGAAGTGCCCCGACGAGGCGGTCGCCGCGCCATGCGGTGACGTAGCGGGGCCGCCATCCGGTCGACGGCGACGCGCAGCCGGTCTCGTGCAGCGCGGCGAGGAACGCGTGCGACAGCAGCGGCTGGCCCGGAACGAGCGCATTCCAGTGCGCGGCGGCAATCGCCTCCAGCGCGACGTCGTCGCGGACGGTGACGGGAGCGGCAGGCGTGGCAGCGTTGGAGGAGGTCGGAGTGGACATCGGCGAGGATGCGATTCTCACGTGGTAGCAGGAAGGCTGCAAGCGGAACCGGCACCGGTGGCCGGCCGACGCCGCGTCGCGTGCTAAGATTTTTCCCGTGCAGATTGCGCTCGCCCAGTTGAACCAGGTCGTCGGCGGCATCAAAGCCAACGCGCAGTCGATCCTCGACGCGACGGAGGCGGCTGGGCGTGCGGGCGCGGCACTGGTCGTCACGCCGGAGCTTTCGCTGTGCGGTTATCCGCCGGAAGACCTGCTGCTGCGGCCGGCATTCGTCGACGCGTGTGCGCGCGAGCTTTCGGCGCTGGCGGCGCGGACGACCGGCACGGCCGCCGTCGTCGGTTTTCCCGAGCGCGACGGCGCACGCTGCTACAACGCGCTCGCCGTCCTGCGCCACGGGCGTGTCGACGCCGTCTACCGCAAACAGCGGTTGCCGAACTACACGGTGTTCGACGAGGAACGCTACTTCGAACCCGGACGCGCACCCTGCGTCGTCGACGTCGACGGCGTGCGCTGTGGCCTCATCGTCTGCGAGGACGTCTGGTTTCCCGAGGCGTCGCAGCAGGCGAAGGCGGCCGGCGCACAGGTCATCGTCGTCGCCAACGGCTCGCCGTATCACACGCAGCAGCAGGCGCTGCGCCGCGCGCAGGTCGCGGCGCGGGCGCGCGAGTCGTGTCTGCCGTTCGTCTATGTCAACCGCGTCGGCGGGCAGGACGAGCTGGTGTTCGACGGCGCGTCGTTCGTCGCCGACGCGACGGGTGAAGTCGTCCAGCAGCTGCCGGCATGGCACGAGACCGTCGCGCTGGCGACGTTCGACGGCGGCGCGCCGAAGCCCGTCCGCGGCGGGCTCGACCCGCGCGTCGAGCATCACGTCTACCAGGCACTGGTGATGGGCGTGCGCGACTACGTCGGCAAGAACCGGTTCCCCGGCGTGCTGCTCGGACTGTCCGGCGGCGTCGACTCAGCGCTGACGCTTGCGGTCGCCGTCGATGCCCTGGGCCGCGACCGCGTGCGCGCGGTGATGATGCCGTCGCGGTACAACGCGCCGATCAGCCTCGACGACGCGCGGGCGATGGCAGCCCTGGTCGGTGTCCGTTACGACGAGATTCCGATCGAGCCGATGTTCGGCGCATTCCAGGACCGCCTTGCCGGCGATTTCGCCGGCCTGCCGGCCGATACGACCGAGGAAAACATCCAGGCGCGCATCCGCGGCACGCTGCTGATGGCGCTGTCGAACAAGCACGGCTCGATCGTGCTGACCACGGGCAACAAGTCCGAGATGGCGGTCGGCTACGCGACGCTTTACGGCGACATGGCCGGCGGCTTCGGCGTGCTGAAGGACGTCAGCAAGACGATGGTGTATCGGCTGTGCCGCTACCGCAATGCGCTCGGCCGCGTGATTCCCGAGCGGATCATCACCCGGCCGCCGTCGGCGGAACTGCGGGCCGACCAGACCGACCAGGATTCGCTGCCGCCGTACGACGCACTCGACGGCATCCTCGAAGCGTACGTCGAGCAGAACCGAAGCCCGGCCGAGATCGTCGCAATGGGGTTCGCCGCCGAGCACGTGCAGCGGGTCGTGCGCCTGATCCGGATCAGCGAGTACAAGCGTCGGCAGGCGGCGGTAGGCATCCGCATCACGCCCCGCGGGTTCGGCAAGGACTGGCGCTATCCGATCACGTCGGCGTGGTCCGATTGGCGCGACGTCGCTGCTGCGCCGGCTGGAAGCGGCGGCATCGATGGTGTAAAGTGAATGATTCCAGCCGGGGGCCGCGCCCATGAAGAAGATCGAAGCGATCATCAAGCCGTTCAAGCTCGACGAAGTCCGCGAGGCCCTGTCGGAAATCGGCGTCACCGGCCTCACCGTCGCGGAGGTCAAGGGCTTCGGCCGGCAGAAGGGACACACCGAGCTCTACCGGGGCGCCGAGTACGTCGTCGACTTCCTGCCCAAGGTGAAGGTCGAGTTGATCCTTGCCGACAATCAGGTCGAGCAGGCGATCGAGGCGATCGTCAAGGCGGCTCGAACCGGCAAGATCGGCGACGGCAAGATCTTCGTCACCAGCGTCGAGCAGGTCGTCCGGATCCGCACCGGAGAGTCGGGCGAAGCCGCAGTCTGAGCGCGCCGGCGCAGCACCGCGTGTCGATACCAGAGAGGATGCCGTCATGTCGATGTTGAGCGAGTTCCGGCAGTTCGCGCTGAAGGGCAATGTCGTCGACCTCGCGGTCGCGGTGATCATCGGCACTGCCTTCGGCAAGATTGTCGATTCGCTGGTCAAGGACGTCGTGATGCCGGTGATCGGGCTGGTGACCGGCGGCCTCGACTTCTCCAACAAGTTCGTCGTGCTGGGCTCGCTCCCGGCCGGCTATGGCGGGCCCATGACGTACGAAGCGCTGACGAAGGCCGGCGTACCGCTGCTGGCCTGGGGCAATTTTGTCACGATCGTCATCAATTTCATCGTCCTCGCTTTCGTCATCTTCTGGATGGTGAAGAAGTTCGCCGCGGCGAAAGCCTCGCTTGACGCGAAACCGGCCGGCCCGACGCCGACGCCGGAAGATGTGATGCTGTTGCGCGAAATCCGTGACGCGCTGAAGAAGTGAGGTGATCCGGCTCGCCGCCGCCTTAACGCTGGCGGCGTTTGCCGCGCAGGGCGACCCGGTCCGCCTGGTGAAGGCGGCGAGCGGCCTCGCGTCGCGGCGTATCGCGTCAGCCGCTCCGATCCGGATCGCGCCGATGCGGCCGGCGCTGCGATCCTGCTGACGATTCCGCAACGGTACGCGAATAACAACGGCGGCAGTATCGCGTTCGGCCCCGACGGCTTCCTCTACGTCGGGATGGGCGACGGCGGCTCGGGCAACGACCCCGGCAATCGCGCGCAGGATCCGCAATCCCCGCTCGGAAAACTGCTGCGGATCGACATCGACCACGGGAACCCGTTCGCGACCGGCGGCGGCCCGCCCGAGATCTGAGCGATCGGCCTGCGCAATCCGTGGAAATTCGGATTCGATCGCGCGACCGGCGACCTGTGCATCGGTGACGTCGGCCAGGATGCGGTGGAGGAGATCGCCGCGCTCGACGGCGGCCGCTTTCCGGGGTGGGCGCGAACCGGCGCGACGTTCAAGGCAGCCGCGGACACCGCGGGCAGTGCGAACCCGGTCTGCCGCTTCTACATCGGTCCGACGCTGGGTGATTCTCATTTCTTTTCAGCGTCGCCGATCGAGTGCGCCGCGACCGCAGCGGCGTTCCCGTCGCTCGTCCTCGAAACGCCGGCGGCGATGTACCTTGCGCTGCCGGACGTCGCCACCGGCCTCTGCGCCACCGGCCAGCCGCCCATCTATCGGTTGTGGAACCGGCGACCGGGCTCCAACCACCGCTATACGACGGACCGCGCGGCTCGCGACCGGATGGCAGCGCAGGGCTACGTCGTCGAGGGTTACGGGGCGGACCCGGTGGCGATGTGCGCAGCAGCGCCCTGATCCTGCCTTCCCTGCGGCTACGGGCGTGGGCACTGTAACTGCGAAAGGTACAGCGGCGCGCGTCCGGGAAACGGGCGTCGTCACGTGCCCGCTTTGGCGCCTTGCGACCCGTGGCGGTTGACCGCCCGCGCCCGGTACGCCAGAATCCTTCGAATATCGCGCGGGCAGGCGCAGGACGACGCAACTGTCGGTCGCCAGCACCGCAAGACGGCCAGGGCAAGCCCTGAAGGCCGCACGCACCCCGCAATCTGATCGAGGCCCTGGAGGATTTCATGCACGTCCGAAAATGGCTGCCGGCGCTCGCCGGCGGCATCGCACTCGCTCTCTCTCTGTCGGCGACGGCCGACATCAACATCGGCGTCACCGTGTCGGCGACCGGTCCCGCCGCGTCGCTCGGCATTCCGGAAAAGAACACGATCGAGTTGCTGCCGACGACGATCGGCGGCCAGAAAGTCAACTGGATCGTGCTCGACGACGGCTCCGACACGACGAAGGCGGTCACCAACACCCGCAAGCTCATCAGCGAGGACAAGGTCGACGTCGTTGTCGGCTCGACGATCACGCCGAACTCGCTGGCGATGGTCGACGTGGTCGCCGACGCCGAGACCCCGATGATCTCGATGGCTGCGTCGGCGCGGATCGTCGATCCCGGCAACCCGAAGACGAAGTGGGTGTTCAAGACCCCGCAGAGCGACGCGCTGATGGCGGATGCGATCGCGGTGAACATGAAGGCCAATGGCGTGAAGACGATGGGCTACATCGGCTTCGCCGACGGCTACGGCGACGGCTGGCTGGCCGAAATGCGGAATTCGGCGAAAACCACCGGCATCAGGATCGTCGCCGAGGAGAAGTACAACCGCAACGACGCGTCGGTGACCGGGCAGGTGCTGAAGCTGGTCGCCGCCAATCCGGACGCGATTCTGATCGCCGCCGCCGGCACCCCCGGCGCGACGCCACAAAAGGAGCTTGCCGCCCGCAACTACAAGGGCAAGATCTACCAGACGCATGGCGTCGCCAACCCCGATTTCCTGCGCGTCGTCGGCAAGGACGGCAACGGCACGATCCTCCCGATCGGGCCGATGCTGGTGTTCGAGCAGTTGCCGGATTCGAACCCGCTCAAGAAGTCGGGTGCCGAGTACATCGTCAAGTACGAGGCGAAATACGGCAAGGACTCGCGCTCGACGTTCGGCGGCCACGCGTGGGATGCGTACCTGCTGCTCGCGCGGGCGATTCCCGAGGCGCTGAAGAAGGCGAAGCCGGGAACGAAGGAGTTCCGTGCCGCGCTGCGCGACGCTCTGGAAAGCACGAAGGAACTGGTGGCGAGCCACGGCGTTTACACGATGACGCCGCAGGACCACAACGGCCTCGACAACCGCGCGCGGACGATGATCAGGATCGAAAACGGAAAGTGGGTCCTCGCGAAGTGACCCGCCACTGAGCCAGGGCCGGCCGCGGGTCGTCCGCCGCCGGCCCTTTTTGTTGCGCACGCATCCTTCGGCTGCCGATGGACCTCTCGATTTTCGCGCTGCTGGTGCAGGACGGCATCACCAACGGCGCCGTCTACGCGCTGCTGGCGCTGGCGCTGGTGCTGGTGTTCGCGGTTACGCGGGTGATCTGGGTTCCGTCCGGGGAGTTCGTCTCGTATGGCACGCTGACGCTCGCCGCGCTGCAGCGGGTCGACGGGGCGCCCCCCGCGACCCCGCCCGGCACGATCTGGCTGGTCGTAGGCATGGCTGTCGTCGCCGGGCTGATGGAACTCATCGAGTGCGTTCAGCGCGGCGAAATGGCGCGGTCGGTGCGCCAGCTTCTGCTGTGGACGGGCATTCCGCTGGCAATTGGCGCTGCTGCGTGGGGACTCGCGCGGCTCGAACTCCCGTTTTGGGCGCAAATCGTCGTCACGCTCGCGCTGGTGACCACGCTGGGGCCGCTGCTCTACCGGATCGCGTACCAGCCGCTGGCAGAGGCCAGCGTGCTGGTGCTGCTGATCGTCTCGGTCGCCGTCCACTTCGCCCTGACCGGTCTCGGACTGCTGTTCTTCGGCGCCGAGGGTTCGCGGACGCCGGCATTCTCGTCGGAATCGGTTCAACTCGGCGACATCACGATCAGCGTCCAGAGCCTGCTGGTGGTGATGACCAGCATCGCGATGATCGCGGTGCTGGCGCTCTTCTTCGGCCGCACGCTGATCGGCAAGGCGCTGCGCGCCACCGCGCTCAATCGCGTCGGCGCGCGGCTGGTCGGTGTGTCGCCCAACCTCGCCGGCACCGCGACGTTCACGCTGGCGGCACTGCTGTGCGCATTCTCGGGCGTGCTGATCGGGCCGATCACGACCGTCTACTACGACTCCGGCTTCCTGGTCAGCCTCAAAGGCTTCGTCGCCGCGATCATCGGCGGGCTCGTCAGCTACCCGATGGCCGCGCTCGGCGCGTTGCTGGTCGGGCTGCTGGAGGCCTTCGCCTCGTTCTGGGCTAGCGCGTTCAAGGAGGTGATCGTGTTCACGCTGATCATCCCCGTGCTGCTGTGGCGCAGCCTGACCGCGCACCACCATGACGAAGAAGACGAGTAGAGGCGAGGCATGACGCGCGCCCGCAAGCTGCCGTTCGGCGTCGTGGGGGTCGCGGGGTTCGTCGTCGTGCTGATGGGCATGCCGCTGGTGGCGCCGCCGTTCTGGGTGACGCTCGGCAACTACATCGGCCTCTACAGCATCGCGACGCTCGGCCTGGTGCTGCTGACCGGCGTCGCCGGGCAGACGTCGTTCGGGCAGGCGGCCTTCGTCGGCATCGGTGCCTACGCCACGGCGATCCTGTCGACGCAATACGCGGTTTCGCCGTGGATCAATCTTGCGGTCGGGCTCGTGCTGACGGTGGCGATCGCATTGTTCCTCGGCTTCATCACGCTGCGGATGCGCGGGCACTACCTGCCGCTGGCGACGATCGCCTGGGGCATCAGCCTCTATTTCCTGTTCGGCAACGTCGAGTTCCTCGGCGGCCACACCGGGATCACCAGCATTCCCGCGCTCGAGCTGTTCGGCCTCGAATTGCGCAACGAGCGCTACTTCTATTTCCTGATCTGGGGCATCGCGCTCGCTGCACTGTGGGCGACCGACAACCTGCTCGATTCGCGCCAGGGGCGGGCGATCCGCGCGCTGAAGGGCCGGCTCGACATGGCAGAGGCGTTCGGCGTCGACGCGGCGCGCCTGAAGATCATCGTGTTCGTCTACTCGGCGCTACTCGCCTGCGTCTCCGGCTGGCTCTATGCCCACCTGCAGCGCTTCGTCAACCCGACGCCGTTCGGCATCAACCAGGGGATCGAGTATCTGTTCATGGCGGTGGTCGGCGGTGCCGGCAGCGTCTGGGGCGCGGTCGTCGGCGCGACGCTGCTCACGCTCGCCAAGCAGGTACTGCAGGACGTGCTGCCTGCGCTGCTCGGCAAGAGCGGCAACTTCGAGGTCATCGTATTCGGCGTGCTGATGGTGCTGCTGCTGCAGTTCGCCCGCGAGGGTCTCTGGCCGTGGTTCGCGCGGCTGCTGCCGGTCCGCACTCCGCCGCCGGTCCCGGACGCCCCGCCGCTCCCCACGCGCCCGCGGTCGTCACCCACAGGCCCGCTGCTCGATGTGCGCCGTGCACGCAAGCAGTTCGGCGGCCTCGTCGCCGTCAACGATCTGACGTTCACGCTCCAGCGCGGCGAGATCCTCGGCCTCATCGGCCCGAACGGCGCCGGCAAGAGCACGATGTTCAACCTGATCTCCGGCGCGCTGCGGCTCACCTCGGGCGACGTGGTGTTCCGCGGCAAGTCGATCGGCGGCCGCACGCCGCACGAGATCGCGCGCTGCGGCATCGGTCGCACGTTCCAGCACGTCAAGCTGATTCCGCAGATGAGCGTCCTCGAAAATGTTGCGCTGGGCGCGTACCTGCGCGGCGAAGCCGGTGTCGCCCGCGCCGCGTTCCGCCTCGACCGGGCGGAGGAGGCGCGGACGCGGGCGGAGGCGGCGCGGGCCATCGAGCGGGTCGGGCTCGGCGCGCAGGTCCACGCGGCGGCGGGCAGCCTGCCGCTCGGCAGGCAGCGGGTTGTCGAGATTGCCCGCGCGCTTGCGTCGGATCCGGAACTGCTGCTGCTCGACGAACCTGCCGCGGGGCTGCGCTACCTCGAGAAACAGGAGCTCGCGAAACTGCTGCGGCAGCTCAAGGCCGATGGCATGACGGTGCTGTTGGTCGAGCACGACATGGATTTCGTCATGGAGCTGACCGACCGGCTGGTGGTCATGGAGTTCGGGCAGATGCTGGCGGAAGGCCTGCCGGCCGACATCCAGAGGAATCCGGCAGTGCTCGAAGCGTATCTCGGGGGGGTGGCGTGACGGTTGCGCATGCCGCGCCGATGCTGGAGGTGGCGAACCTGCACGTCGCCTACGGCAAGGTCGAGGCGGTGCACGACGTGTCGCTGACGGTCGCACCGGGCACGATCGTATCGGTGATCGGCCCGAATGGCGCCGGCAAGACGACGCTGCTCGGGGCGATCATGGGGCTGCTGCCGGCGAAGGGCAAGGTGGTGTACCAGGGGGCGTCGGCGCACGCTCTGTCGGTGGAGCAGCGGGTCGCGCGCGGGCTGATCCTGGTGCCCGAGCGGCGCGAGCTGTTCGCCGGGATGAGCGTGGCCGACAACCTCGAGCTCGGCGCATTCCAGCGCGTCCGGCACGGCGATCGCGACTGGAAAGCGACGCTGGCCGAGGTCTATCGCCGGTTCCCGCGGCTGGCGCAGCGACGCGACCAGTTCGCCGGCACGCTGTCCGGCGGCGAGCGGCAGATGCTCGCGATGGGCCGGGCGATGATGGGCAAGCCGACGCTGCTGCTGCTGGACGAGCCGTCGCTCGGTCTCGCGCCACTGATCGTCCGCGAGATCTTCAGCATCATCGCGGCGCTCCGCGCGACAGGCGTGTCGATCCTGCTGGTCGAGCAGAACGCCCGTGCCGCACTGCAGGTGTCCGATTACGGCTACGTGCTGGAGACCGGCGAGTTGGCGGTAGAAGGGCCCAGCGCGGAGCTCGCCGCCAATCCGCGCGTCGCCGCCACGTACCTCGGCAAGGGCGCGGCCGCGCCCGCGGCGGGGCCGGCGCCGGCGTAGCGGAGCCGCCCGGCGCGGCGCGCTTGCCCGAACGGGGCGGCAGCGTCGACAATACGCGTCGCCGGCACCGTCGGCGGCGACGCACCCGAGGACCCCCGTGACCGATCTCTCGCTTCCTCCCGTCGGCAGCGCGCTGCTCGCCGAAGCGCAACGGCTGCTGCTGGCGCCCGCCGGTCTCGATCTCGCGCACCTGTCGCGCGTGCTGGCGTCGATCCACACCCACGAGGTCGATTTCGCCGACCTGTACTTCCAGCACTCGCAGATGGAGAGCTGGAGCCTCGAGGAGGGCATCGTCAAGTCGGGCTCGTTTTCCATCGACCGCGGCGTCGGCATCCGCGCGGTCCACGGCGACAAGCAGGCGTTCGCGTACTCGGACGACATCACGCTCGTCGCGCTGGAGGAGGCCGCCGTCGCCACCCGGGCGATCGCGCGGCAGGGCCAGTCGGCGGTGACCGCGGTCGAACGCGTCGGTGTGGCGAGGTCGCTGTACGCCGCGGAGGACCCGGTGGGGTCGCTGGCCGAGGAAGCCAAGGTGGCGCTGCTGGAGCGCGTCGAGCGGATGGCGCGCGCGCGCGATCGGCGCGTGGTCCAGGTGATGGCGTCGCTCGCCGGCGAGCACGACACGGTGCTGGTGGCGCGCAGCGACGGCCTGCTCGCCGCCGACGTCCGGCCACTGGTGCGCGTGTCGGTGACGGTGATCGTCGAGGAGGGCGGCCGTCGCGAGCAGGGCCACGCCGGCGGCGGCGGCCGCTTCGACTACGGCCATTTCACCGATGCGGTGCTCGAGGACTACGCCGCGCGGGCCGTCGGCCAGGCGGTGCTGAACCTCGGCGCGCGCGAGGCGCCTGCCGGCACGATGACCGTCGTGCTGGGCCACGGATGGCCCGGCATCCTGCTGCACGAGGCGATCGGCCACGGGCTCGAAGGAGACTTCAACCGCAAGGGGACGAGCGCGTTCTCCGGCCGCGTCGGCCAGCGCGTTGCAGCGAAGGGCATCACCGTCGTCGACGACGGCACGATCGACCGCCGCCGCGGATCGCTCAACATCGACGACGAGGGCAACCCGACGCAGCGCACGGTACTGATCGAGGACGGCATCCTCCGCGGCTACATGCAGGACCGGCTCAACGCGCGGCTGACGGGCGTGCCCGCCACGGGCAACGGCCGCCGCGAGTCGTTCGCGTACCTGCCGATGCCGCGGATGACCAACACGATCATGCTGGCCGGCGCCCACGATCCGGCCGAGATCATCGCATCGGTCGCCGATGGCCTATACGCGGCCAATTTCGGCGGTGGCCAGGTCGACATCACCAGCGGCAAGTTCGTGTTCTCCGCGGCCGAGGCGTGGAAGATCGAGGGCGGCAAGCTCGCGTACCCGGTCAAGGGCGCGACGCTGATCGGCAACGGGCCCGACGCGCTGACGCGGGTGTCGATGGTCGGCCGCGACCTCGAGCTCGATCCGGGCATCGGCACCTGTGGCAAGGACGGGCAGAGCGTGCCGGTCGGCGTCGGGCAGCCGACGCTGAAGATCGACGGACTGACCGTCGGCGGAACCGCGTAGGCGCGATTCGTGCTTCGATCGGTCGTGAATCGCGTACGATGAAGGACGGCCGCACGGGTTGCCGGCCGACCGCAACGGGAGACAGGCAATGAGCAACGGATTCTCGGCTGCACTGCGACGCCTGATGGCGGGTCTGGCGCTGGCCGCCCTTTCGCTCGCGGCAACCAGCGCGGGCGCCGCCAACGTCGTGCTCAACGGCGCACCGTCCTACAGCTACGACCTCGACACGGGCCTTGCCACGTTCACGAACCTGCGGGTGGACAACCTCTCGTTCGACGGCGGCACGGTGACGGTGCGGGTCGAACTGTGGGCGTTCGCGTACACCTACCTCGGCACGCCGCAGCCCGGATATCGGCTCGCGCTTTGCGTGCCGGCGGACACGATCCCGCCGTTTTCGTACATCGACGAAATCCGCTGCAAGGCGCTGCCGTTCACGCCGCCGCCGGACGGAACGTGGCAACTGGCGCTGATCGCCACCGAATACACGGGAGCGCCGACCAACGACGGCTTCGCGTTCCGCGGCTACCGCAGCGACACGCCGCCGGTGGTGTTCGGCGCGCGGCGGCCGTCTTCGGCGCTGGTGGCGGTCGAGTATTACTGGGCGGCGCGCGACCACTACTTCATCACGGCGAACCCCGTCGAGATCGCCGCGCTCGACGCGTCGCCGCCGGGCGGCTGGCTGCGCACAGGGTCGTCGTTCCCGGTCTACGACAAGGCGCCGGCCGGCGGGAACCCGATCGCGGGGTCGAGCCCGGTCTGCCGGTTCTACCTGCCGCCGGCCTTCGGCGATTCGCACTACTACTCGGCCTCGCCGGACGAGTGCGCGGCGGTGCGCGCAAAATATCCCGGGTTCACGTACGAATCGCCGAACGTGTTCTACATCCCGCTGCCGGACACGCTGACCGGCGTGTGCCCGCTGGGTACGACGGTCGTCTACCGTCTCTGGAACCAGCGCGCCGACACCAACCATCGCTACACGACCGACATCCTGCTGGTCCAGCAGACGCTCGCCCGCGGCTTCGTGCTCGAAGGCTACGGGCTGACCAGCGCGGTGATGTGCGCGCCGTCGTACTGACGGCGACGGCGGTCAGTGCAGCGGTCCGGTCGGCACCGGCGCCTGCATCGCCTGCGCCGGCGAGGCGTGGTGAAGCACCATCCGCCAGCCCGACGGCGTGCGCAGGAACACGTTGGTGGCGAACGCTGCCCCGCGCGGGTTGCCGTCGCCGGCGGCCGCCACGTGCTCGACCGCGTTCTGCAGCGCGAGCCCCACGGTGTCGATGACGACGACCTGGTCGAGCCGGAACCTGAGCCGCGCGTCGCCGGCGAAGAGCTGCTCCCAGCCGGCACGCACGGCGTCGTAGCCGACCAGCCGCGTGCCGCCGGGATGGACGCAGACGATCTCCTCGTCGTCGGCCCAGGTCGCCATCATCGCGTCGATGTCGCGCGCCTCGAACGCCTGGTAGAACGCGAGCGCGGCGTCGGAGGGGGTGGTGTAGATCGGTGGCGTGCGGGCCTTGGCCATGGTCGGGGCGGGTGGCGGCAAGTCAGTCCATGTCGTCCGGCGTCGCCTCGCTGCGGGCGAGCAGCAGCGCGTCGCGCGCGAGATCATACACGGTGACCGGCGCGAGATCGCGCATGCACTTGAAGTGCTTCAGCGGGCACTCCCGCTTGAAGCAGGGGCTGCACGCGATGTCGATCTTCGCCACCGTCGCCTGCGCCGAAATCGGCGGCGTGTAGACCGGCGACGACGAGCCGAACAGCGCGACCAGCGGCGCGCCGACCGCGGCCGCGGCGTGCATCAGCCCGGAGTCGTTGCTGACGACCACCTTGGCGATCGACAGCAGGTCGATTGCGGTGCCGATGTCGGTGCGGCCGGTGAGGTCGAGGATGCGCCGCGCCGCTTCGCCTGCCGCCTGCAGCACCGATGCGGCGGCGAGCTTGTCGTTGGGCGAGCCGACCAGCCACACGTCCATGCCGTCGGCGGTAAAGCGCGCGGCGAGTTCGGCGAAATGGGTCGGCGGCCAGCGCTTGGCGGGCCCGTATTCGGCGCCGGGACAGAGGATCGCCACCGGCTTGGTCGGTCGCAGGTGCAGCGCCCGCATGGCCGCGGCGCGGTTGGCGGCGTCGGGGACGAGCACCGGCTCGGGCGGAAACGGCACCAGCGCGCCCGCGTTCGCGGCCAGCGCGACGAACCGGTCGACGAGTCGCGGCAGCGCCTTGCGATCGAGCTTGCGGACGTCGTTCAGCAGGCCCCAGCGACCTTCGCCGCGGTAGCCGGTGCGCCGCGGGATCCGTGCCAGCCACGGGATCAGTGCCGATTTCCACGAGTTGGGCAGCACGAATGCGCGCGTGTAGTGGTGCGCGCGCAGCGTGCGGGCCAGTGTCCGCCGTGCCTTCCAGTCGAGGCGGCCGTGGCCGGTCGTCGTTTCGATGATGCGACCGACGCCACGCATCCGGGCGTAGACGGGCGCACACCACGCAGGCGCCAGCACGTCGACGATCGGGTCCTCGTAGGGGTCGCGCAGCAGCGCCACCAGCGGCTCGGACAGGATGGCGTCGCCCACCCACGACGGCGCGACGAGCAGGACACGCTCGATCATCGGCGTGGCGCCGCGCCGCGGGATCCCACCGCGGGCGAGCGGGGCACGGCGCGGAGTGCAGCGAGCGCCATGCCGTCGTTCATCTCAGTGGCCGCCGCCGGCAGGCGCGCCGCCGGCCAGCCGATAGCGGGTGCCGCAATACGGGCACATCGCGTCGCCGGTCGCGGTGACGTCGAGGAACACCCGCGGATGGCTCGACCACAGCGGCATCCGCGGGTTGGGGCAGAACACCGGCAGGTCCTGCGGCGCCACGGCAACGGCGGGTGCGGCGTCGGCGCTGGCGATCGTCATACGTGGGCGAGCCAGGCCTTCTTCGCCGGGTTGCGGCCGTTGACGGCGTCAAAGTAGAGCGCCTGCAGCTTCGTCGTCATGGGGCCGCGCCTGCCTTCGCCGATGACGCGGTTGTCGAGCTCGCGGATCGGCGTGACCTCGGCCGCGGTGCCGGTGAAGAACGCCTCGTCGGCGATGTAGACCTCGTCGCGGGTGATGCGCCGCTCGACCACCGGGATGCCGAGCTCGCCGGCGAAGGTGATGATCGTGTCGCGCGTGATGCCGTTGAGCGCGCCGCTGGAGAGGTCCGGCGTGTGCAGCTTGCCGTCACGCACGATGAAGACGTTCTCGCCCGAACCCTGGCAGACGAATCCCTGCGGATCGAGCAGCATCGCCTCCTCGTAGCCGTCGTGCAGCGCCTCCTGGTTCGCCAGGATCGACAACGTGTAGTTGCCGACCGCCTTGGCGTTGCACATCGTGATGTTCGGATGGTGGTGCGTGAACGACGACGTCTTCACGCGGATGCCTTTCTCGATGGCCTCGGCGCCCAGATACGCGCCCCACGGCCATACCGCGACCGCGACCAGCACCGGATTGGACTTCGCGGCGACGCCCATCGCGTTCGAGCCGTAGAACGCGATCGGCCGGAGGTAGCACGAATCGAGCTTGTTCTCGCGCACGCAGGCGAGCTGCGCGGCGTCGATCACGTCCTTCGTGAACGGGATCTGCATGCCGTAGATGTGCGCCGACCGGAACAGGCGGTCGGTGTGGTCGCGCAGGCGGAAGATCGCCGGGCCCTCGGATGTCTTGTAGGCGCGCACGCCCTCGAACACGCCCATCCCGTAGTGCAGCGTATGCGTCAGCACGTGGGTCGTGGCGTCGCGCCACGGCACCATCTTGCCGTCGTACCAGATCCAGCCGTCGCGGTCGGCCATCGACATGTCGGACTCTCCCTGCGGCGAAACGATGATTTTAGCCGAAATCCGGTCGTCGCCGTCGCGGCGGCGCCCGCCCTCGAGGCGTCGCCGAGGGAGCCGGCGGCCCGCGCGCAGGCCGGACCCGGCGGTGCGCCGCGTCGTCTAGGCGGCGGCGTCGGTCCACGGCCCGCCGAACACGTGCGTCCACAGCGCGGCGACGGCGGCGCGGCGCGCCTGCTGCGTGTCGGGCGGCACCCGCGCGTGTGCGGCGCCGGTCAGCCGGACGTTGTGCTGCGTGCGGCGGTATTCGCGGTAAGCATCGGCCGCGGCGGCGGCCATCGCCGCAGGCACCAGCGCCAGCTCGCCGGCCATCGCCAGCAGCGCGATGTTGCCGGCGTTGCGTGTGAGCCCCGGATGCCGGTGCGCGTGCGCGAGAACGAGGTACTGTACGGCGAACTCGACGTCGACCATGCCGCCGGGATCGTGCTTCAGGTCGAAGCGGTCGGTCGCGTTCGGGTGGCCCGCGTGCATCTTTCGCCGCATCAGGACGACGTCGGCGGCGAGCGCGACCGGATCGCGCGTCCGGCGCAGGATAGCGTCGCGCGCGGCCTCGAATGCGGCGCCGATCGCCGGGTCGCCGGCGACGAACCGGGCCCGCGTCAGCGCCTGGTGCTCCCACGTCCACGCCTGCTCGTCCTGATACTTGCGGAATCCGGCGAGCGAGGACACCGTCAGCCCGGCGGCGCCGTCGGGCCGCAGCCGCAGGTCGGTGTCGTAGAGATGGCCGGCGGCCGTCGTGCTGGTGAGCCACGTGACCATCCGCTGCGCAAGACGGGTGTAGCGCACCGCGGCCGCGTCGTCGGCATCGTCGTAGAGGAACACGAGGTCGAGGTCCGACGCGTAGCCCAGCTCCTTGCCGCCGAGCTTGCCGTAACCGACGACGGCGAACTTCAACGGCGGCGAATCGGCGCCGGCGAGCTGGCGCCAGACCTCGGCCAGCGTCGTCTGAATGATCGTGTCGGCGAGCGCTGACAGGTGGTCGGCGAGCCGCTCGACGGTCAACGTGCCGGCGAGGTCCTGCGCGAGCAGCCGGAAGGCGTGCGCATGTTGGAAGTGACGCAGCGAGTCCATCTGCCGCTCCGGATCCCCAGCGTGGTCGGCGACGAGCCGGACGAGCTCGGCCCGCCACGCCGTCCAATCGGGCTCGGCCAACAGCACGCGTGCGTCGAGCAATTCGTCGAGCAGCAGCGGGTGCCGCGTCAGGTAATCCGCCGCCCACTGCGACGCGCCCATCAGCCGGGCGAGTCGCGGCAAGAGTGGCGGATGCTCGATCAGCAGCGCGAGATAGGCGCTGCGCCGGCTCACCGCTTCGAGCAGCGCGAGGAGTCGCGCGAACACCGATTGCGCGTCGGCGCCGGCGACCGGCTCGGCGGCGGCCGTCGCGAGCAGTTGCGGCACCAGCGTGTCGAACCGCTGGCGCGAGGCCGCCGGCAGTTGAACGTAACGCGCGCTGCTGCGGACCCGGGCGAGCGTGGCGGCGAGGCCTTCGGAATCGTCGTAACCGGCGGCGGCGAGAACGGCCTGCGCAGTGTCGGCGCTGACGTCGTCGCGCCACACGGCGGCCAACCTGGAGGGATCGGGCGCAGCGGCGTCGTTGGTCGCCGTGCCCGGAAGCGTCGCCGGAGCGCCACCGTCCGCCGCGCCGAACACCGCCGCGAACTGCAGCCCCACGGCGTCGCGATGCACGGCCAGCGCGACATCGAATGCAGTGGCGTCGGCGTGTCCCATCGACGCTGCGAGCAGCGCGCGCTCGGCGGGCTCGAACGGCAGCGTCTGCGTCTGCCGGTCGTCGCGGTACTGCAGCCGGTGCTCGACGTTGCGCAGGAACACGTAGGCGCTGTGGAGCGCGTCGACGGCGGCGCCGGGCAGCAGACCGCGGGCGCCGATCGCGGCCAGCGCGGGCAGCGTCCCGCGTGCGCGGAGCGCCGGCTCGCGGCCGCCGCGGACGATCTGCAGCGCCTGCACGATGAACTCGACCTCGCGGATCCCGCCCGGGCCGAGCTTGATGTTCGGCGCATAGTCCTGGCGCTTGACCTGCTCGCGGATCTGCGCGTGGATGTCGCGCAGGCCGTCGTAGGCGTCGTAGTCGAGGTACTTGCGGAAGACGAACGGCGCGACCAGCGCATCGAGCTCGGCATGCCGCGTCCCGGTGAGTGCGCGGGCCTTGAGCCAGGCGTAGCGCTCCCAGGCGCGGCCCTGCGTGATCAGGTACTGCTCGAGCGCCGAGTAGGGAATCGTCAGCGGGCCGGACTCGCCGTAAGGCCGCAGCCGCATGTCGACACGGAACACGTAGCCGTCAGCGGTGACGTCGTTGAGCGCGCCGATGACGCGGCGGCCCAGGCGGTCGAAGAATTCGCGGTTCGACATCGGCCGCGCACCGTCAGTCTCACCATCTTCGGGGTAGACGAAGACGAGGTCGACGTCCGACGACACGTTGAGCTCGCCGCCGCCGAGCTTGCCCATCCCGATGACGACCAGCGCCTGCGCCTCGCCGCGGTCGTCGCGCGGCTCGCCATGGTCGGCGGCGAGCGCGGCGTGGTGGAGCGCGACGGCGGCGTTGAGCGAGAGCTCCGCGAGCGCGGTCATCGCCGCGCAGACCTCGGCCAGCGGCGCGCGGCCGGTGAGGTCGCGCGCAAGCGTGTGGACGAACAGCCGGCGGCGCAGCGTTCGCAGCTCGGCGGCGAGCGCCACCGGGTCGCCGGCGGCCACCTGCGCGTCGATCGCCGCGCGCGCGGCCGGCCATGCCCACGGCGCGTCGAGCGTCGCCGCAAGCGCCACGCGGTCGTGCGGGTGAGCGGACAGCGCGGCGTCGGCGTAGCGGCTGTACGCAAGCGCACGATCGAGGTCAGTAGCGCGGGGAGGGACGGGCAGCGACGGCATCGACGGCGGCGGCAGGATCGGGGCGGACCGGGCGCACGCGCACCCGGAAGCGTTGCGGGGCATCCGTTACAATGGAGCCGACCCTGTCCATTATGCCTTCCGTGCGTGCATTGCTCCGCGCCGGCGCCGATTTTTCGCCCGTGCTGTCCCGCGTTGTCCGCTACGCCGGCATCGCGGCGATCGTCGCGTTCGCCGCCTTCGCGCTGCTGCTGCTCGCCGTCCGTCTCGTCGTGTTCCCGCGGGTCGAGTCCTATCGCGACACGCTGACGGCGATGCTGACCGCGCAGCTCGGCCAGCCGGTCGAGATCGCCGCGCTGGCCACCGGCTGGGACGGCTGGAACCCGAAGATCGCGATCCAGGGCTTCCGCGTGCGCGAGCCGATCGCACGCGGCGGCGCGACGATGATGGAGTTGCCCGAGGTCGACCTCATCGTCGCGTGGACGTCGTTGCCGCTGTTCGAGCTGCGGCTGAAGGAGCTCGTCATCGACCGGCCGCGGCTTGCGATCCGCCGCGACCGTGCGGGGATGCTGCACGTGGCCGGCGTCGAAATCGACCCGGCGCAGGCGTCCGCCGACAGCGCGCTGACCGACTGGATCCTGCGCCAGCCACGGATCCTCGTCCGCGACGCGCTGATCTTCTGGAACGACGACCTGCGCAATGCGCCGCAGCTCGTCCTCGACCGGGTCCAGTTCCGGCTGGAGAACCGTTTCGGCCACCATCGGTTCGGCATCCACGGCACGCCGCCGGCGGAGCTGGCGGCACCGATCGACGTGCGCGGCGACGTGACCGGCGCGTCGCTGCGGCAGTGGGACAAGACCGCTGGCCGGCTCTACGTGCGGCTCGATTACGCCGACATCGCCGCATGGCACGACTGGCTGCCGCTGCCGGTGCCGATCGCCAGCGGACAGGGAGCGCTGCGGCTGTGGCTCGATTTCGCGCAGGGCGAGGCGCGGGCGCTGACGGCCGATCTCGAGCTCGCCGACGTCAAGGCGAAGCTGAGTGCGGAGCTGCCGGAACTTTCGCTCGCCAGCCTGTCTGGGCGTGCCGGCTGGAAACTCGACGCATCGCAGCGGGAGTTCTTCGCGCGCAAGCTCGCGTTCGTCGCCGCCGACGGGCGCGCCGTGGGCCCCGCGGATTTCTCGCTGACGCTGCGCGAGCCCGGCGGCGGTGCCGAACCGGGCGGCCGGCTCGAGTTCGACCGGCTCCAGCTCGAGCCGCTGCGCGAGCTCGCCGCGCACCTGCCGCTTCCGGACCGCGTCCGCACGGACCTCGCGCGCTACGCGCCGCGCGGGACGCTCGAACGGGGGCGGCTGCAGTGGCAGGGTCCGGCCGACGATCCGGCTACCTTTGCAGCGTCGGGCGACTTCCACGACCTCGGCCTCGCCGCGCAAGACCCGCTGCCCGGCGTGCGCGGCGTGAGCGGCAGCTTCAGCGCGACGCACGCGGGCGGCATGCTGAAGCTCGAGGCGCGCAACGCGGCGTTTGACCTGCCGGCGGTCTTTGTCACCCCGGTGACGTTCGACACGGCCCGCGCCGAAGCAAGCTGGGAACGTGGCGTCGCGCAGACGTCGGTGCGGGTCGAGCGCCTGGAGTTCGCCAATGCGGATGCCGCAGGCACCGCGTCCGGCACCTGGCGGACGCGCTCCGGAGGCGCTGGCGAAATCGACCTCAACGCCCGCCTCGATCGCGCGAACCCGCGGCAAGCCTGGCGCTACATGCCGAAGGGCGTGGCCGACGATACGCGCGAGTGGCTGAAGACCGCGATAGGCGCCGGCACCGTCGTCGACGCGAAGCTGCGGCTTGCAGGCGATCTCGCCGCGTTCCCGTTCGCGGACGGCAAGTCGGGGCAGTTCGTCGTCACCGCGAAGGCCACGGACCTCGGGCTCGACTACGCGGCCCGTTGGCCCGCGTTCACTGCACTCGACGCCGACATCCGCGTCGATCGTGCACGGCTGACGATCGACGCGACGCACGGTCGCGTCTTCGGTGCGGAGGTTGGTCGCGTGCACGCCGAGATCCCCGACCTCGCGGCCGCCACGCCGATGTTGAGCATCGACGGCGACGCCTCCGGGCCGATGGCCGATTTCATCCGCTTTGTCGACGCGAGCCCGCTGCGCGACTGGACCGACCGCGTGCTCGAAGGTGCCGAGGCCACCGGCAACGGCCGGCTGGCGCTGAAGCTCGCGCTGCCGCTGCGCGCCGGCACCGCGGCGAAGGTCGACGGCGAGCTGACGATGACCCATGCCCAGTTGCGGCTGCCCGGTGCGCCGGCGCTCACCCAGGTTGACGGCAAGGTCGCCTTCAGCGAGCACGACCTGCGCGCGCACGACATCGTCGCCGAGGTGTTCGGCGGGCCGGCCAAGCTCGGCATCGCGCGCACGGACGGCCGCCTGAACGTGACCGGTGCGGGGACCGCGAATCTCGCGGCGCTGCGCCGCGAGTATCCGACGCCGTTTACCGACCGGGTCTCGGGCAGTGCCGACTGGACGATCACGGTCAACGCCCTTGCGGACGCGCTGACGTGGGTGATCGAATCGCCGCTGCGGGGCGCTGTCGTCGATCTGCCGGCCCCGCTCGGCAAGACGGCCGGGGAGACCGTCGCGTTCAAGGTCGAGCGCCGGTTCAGTCCGGCGCGCCCCGGCGAGGACACGATCGTCGGCACTTACGGGCGCGACGTTGCACTGGCGCTGCACCGGAAGCTCGCGGCCGGTGGCGCCGCGAGTGTCGATCGCGCGCTGCTGTCGCTCGGGCGGGCCGGTGAGCGCGCCGACGCGGGACGCGCCGAGCGCACGGGGTTGTGGCTGCGTGCCGAGATGCCGGCGCTGAACGTCGATTCGTGGCTCGCGTTCCAGCGGCGCGAGCAGGCCGCCGCCGCGCGCGGCGGGGAGGAAGCACTCGAATTCGCCGGTGCCGATCTCGATGTCGGTGCGCTCGATGCGTTCGGCCGGCGCTTCAACGACCTCAAGGTCATCGCGCGCCACGCGCAGGGCTCCTGGCAGCTCGACCTGCGCGGCCGCGAGATCGCCGGCACCGCCACGTGGTCGGCGGCTGCCGCCGGCGCGCCGAACGGCCGCCTCGTCGCCCGGCTCTCGCGGCTGACCGCACCCGGTGCGGGAGAGCTCGCCCTCCCGGACAGCGCCGACCCGAAGGCCGAGACGGTCGCGAACTCGTGGCCGGACGTCGACGTCGCCGCCGACAGCTTCACGTCGAAGGGCCACGACCTCGGACGGATCGAGATCCTTGCCCAGCCCCGCGGCGCCGAGTGGCGGATCGAGCGGCTCTCGCTCGCCAACGACGCCGGGCGGATCGACGCCGACGGCGCGTGGCGCGCGCTCGGGCGGCAGCAGCAGACGAAGCTCGACGTCGCGCTCGACGTCAAGGATGCCGGTGCATTCCTCGTCCAGTTCGGCCTGCCCGATGCGTTGCAGGGCGCGCCGACGAAGATCGGCGGCCAGCTTTCGTGGGCCGGCGCGCCGAACGAATTCGACTACCCTACGCTCGCCGGCGCGTTCACCGTCACCGTCGGCGCCGGACGCTTCACCAAGCTCGACCCGGGGATGGGCAAGCTGCTCGGCGTCGTTTCGCTGCAGTCGCTGCCGCGGCGGGTCACGCTCGATTTCCGCGACATCTTCAGCGACGGCTTCGTCTTCGACCAGGTCACCGGAAACGTCCGCCTGCAGAACGGCGTGATGACCACCGACGACCTGAAGCTCGTCGGACTGGCCGCGAAGGTCGACATCGCCGGCGACGCCGACCTCGCCCACGAGACGCAGCGGTTGTCGGTCAAGGTGCAGCCGGCGCTGTCGATGGGTGTTTCCGCCGGCGCCGCGCTGCTGTTCCTCGCCAACCCGATCATCGGCGCCGCGGTCGGGGCGGGGGCGCTGCTCGCGCAGAAGGTGCTGCAGGACCCGATCGAGCAGCTTTTCTCGTACAACTATACGGTGACAGGAAGCTGGTCGGATCCGGTCGTCGTGCGCAGCAACGCACGGGCAACCGCGTCGATCGGAAACACGCCGCCCGAGGGGACGACGCGATGACGGACGCTGCGCCGTTTCGCGTCGCCGCCGTGCAGGTCGTGTCGGGTGGCGACGTCGCGGCCAACCTGCGGGAGGCCGAGCCGCTGGTCGTAGACGCCGCGGCGCAGGGCGCGCGGCTGGTGGTGCTGCCGGAGTACTTCGGCATCCTCGGTGAACGCGCGACCGACAAGCTCGCCGTGCGCGAAGCCGACGGCGACGGTCCGCAGCAGGCGTTCCTCGCGCGACTGGCGAAGGCGCACCGCATCTGGCTGGTCGGCGGCACGGTGCCGGTCGCCACGGCCGATCCGTCGCGCGTGCGCAGCGCCTGCCTCGTCTACGGCCCGGAAGGCACGCGCGTCGCGCGCTACGACAAGATCCACCTGTTCGCCTTTCGCCAGGGCGACGAGCAGTACGACGAAAGCCGGACGATCGAGGCCGGGAGCGATCCGGTGGCGATCGACCTGCCGTGCGGACGCGTCGGCCTGTCGGTGTGCTACGACCTGCGCTTTCCCGAGCTGTACCGCCTGCTCCCCGAGCTGGCGCTCATCCTCGTGCCGGCGGCGTTCACCGCGACGACCGGCGCCGCGCATTGGCATCTGCTGCTCCGCGCGCGTGCCGTCGAGAACCAGTGTTACGTGCTGGCGGCGGCGCAGGGCGGGCTGCATCCGAACGGGCGGCGAACGTTCGGCCATTCGGTGTTGATCGACCCTTGGGGCGGCATCGTCGCCGAGCGTGCCGCCGGGCCGGGTGTCGTCGTCGGCGATGTCGATCCGGCGCGGATCGCCGAGGTCCGCGCGCAATTGCCGGCGCTGGCGCACCGCGTGTTCCGCTAGTCGCAGCGGACGTTCGCGCCATTCTTGCGTTCATCGAGATCACGCCATGGCCCCGCCGCGACCCGACCGCGAACAGCCGCTGCCCCCCGACCTGCCGGTACCGGTCAACGCCCGACATTTCGAGGACTACGCTCCCGGCTCCACCTGCGAGTTCGGCCCGGTGCGGGTCGACGCCGACGAGATCGTCGAGTTCGGGCGGCGCTACGACCCGCAGCCGATCCACACCGATCCTGCAGCGGCCGCGGCAGGGCCGTTCGGCGGGCTGATAGCAAGCGGCTGGCACACGATCGCGCTGGTGATGCGGGTGCTGGTCGAGCGCTATCTTTCCCACGTCGCGTCGCTGGTCTCGCCCGGGATCGACGAATTGCGCTGGCTGAAACCGGTGCGACCAGGCGACGAACTCTACGTGCGCGTCACGGTGCAGGAGGCGACGCGGTCGCGCTCGAAACCCGATCGCGGGCTCGTCCGCACGTTCATCGAAACGGTGAATCAGGACGGCGACGCCGTGATGACCTTCAAGGCGATGAACCTGATCCGGTGTCGCGGCGACCAAGCGACGAAGCCGCTGCCGCCGGATCCGCACTGAGCGCGCGCGATCCCGCCGGCGTGCCTCCGCAGCATCACTTCCCGCGCAGCAGGATCATCACCGCGCCACCGCCGCCGGCGCTCGGCGGCGCTTCGGCGTACGCCAGCACGTCGTCCCAGTGCGACAGCCACCTGCGGACCCTGCCTTTGAGCACCGGCTCCCGATTCGGTGAAGTCAGGCCCTTGCCGTGGATGACGCGCACGCAGCGGAAGCCGTGCTGGAGCGACTCGTCGAGAAAGTCGGCCAGCGCGTCGTGCGCGCTGTCGCTGGTGTAGCCGTGGAGGTCGAGCTCGGCCTGCACCGACCAGTGCCCGCGGCGCAACTTGGCGAGGACGTCGGAGCCGATCCCGCGCCGGACGTAGGTTTGTCCCGCCTCCTGTTCCTGGCCGGCTTCCCACGCATCGGTCACCGGCTCGGCGCCGTCGCCGTACTTGGACGCCTCCAGCGCGTCGCGGTCGTCGGCGATCCGCTGCCGAGGGATCGGCGCCGGCGCGGGCGGCCGGAGCCGGGCGCGCCTGGACGCCGGCAGCGGGTCGACGTCGGCGAACGCGTGAGAGAGATCGACGTCGGCGTCGCCGTGCTTCGACGCGGCCACCGCGCGCTTCACCGCCAGCGCGGGCTTTTGCGCGGCGGAGGGTGGCGCCGGTGTCGGGACCTGCACCGGTGCTGCCGCACGCGCGTCGGCGACGAGCTTCTTCAGGTCGGACAGCTTGGCCATGAGAGGTGCGGCGGGTCGGCGGTCGAGGCGACGCCGGGCGCGGCGTCAGCCGTGCCCTTCGAGGAAGGCTTCCGCGTCGAGCGCCGCCATGCAGCCGGTGCCGGCGGAGGTCACCGCCTGCCGGTAGACGTGGTCGGCGACGTCGCCGGCGGCGAACACGCCCGGGACGCTGGTCGCCGTCGCGTCGCCACTGGTGCCGCTCTTCACCTTGATGTAGCCGCCCTTCATCTCGAGCTGGCCCTCGAAGATCTGCGTGTTCGGCGTGTGGCCGATCGCGATGAACACGCCCTGCACGGCGAGGTCCTGCTTCGCGCCGCTGTCCTTGTGCTTCACCCGCGCTCCGGTGACGCCGGTCTTGTCGCCCAGAACCTCGTCGAGCGTGTGGTTCCACAGCACCCGCATGTTGCCGCCGTCGCCCGTCTTCGCCATCAGCTTGTCGATGAGGATCGCCTCGGCGCGGAACCGTTCGCGGCGATGGACGACGGTGACGGTCTTCGCGATGTTCGACAGGTACAGCGCCTCCTCGACCGCGGTGTTGCCGCCACCGACGACGACGACGTCCTGCCCCTTGTAGAAGAAGCCGTCGCAGGTCGCGCACGCCGACACACCCTTGCCGGCGAACGTCTCCTCGGAGGGCAGGCCAAGGTAGCGGGCGGATGCGCCGGTGGCGATGATCAGCGCGTCACAGGTGTACTCGCCGTTGTCGCCGATCAGGCGCAGCGGCTTTTCGGCGAGATGCACGGTGTGGATCTGGTCGAAGATCATCTCGGTGTCGAAGCGCTCCGCGTGCGCCTGGAACCGCGCCATCAGCTCGGGCCCCTGGACGCCCTGCGCGTCGGCCGGCCAGTTGTCGACGTCGGTCGTCGTCATCAACTGCCCGCCCTGCGCCAGACCGGTGATCAGCACCGGCCGGAGATTGGCGCGTGCGGCGTATACTGCGGCGCTGTATCCGGCGGGGCCGGAACCCAGGATCAGCAGGCGTGCGTGCTTGGCGGACATGCGGTTCTCGCGTTCGGAAAGAGGTCAGTTTAACTGATGTGGGGATGCGGTCCGGGCGGGGCAATCCCGCCTCGGAATCCCCGACCGGGCCGGCCGGGATGGCCCGTTTCGTGTATAATGCTCCGCATGAAGTCCGGGCGGCAAATCAATGTTTTTCAAGAGTAAAGACGTCAACGAAAGGCGTCGTTCCCCGCGCGCGACGGTGGCCCGGGTCGATCCACCGGCGACGCTGTCGCCGCGCTTCGCGCGCCTCGTCCGCGAGTCGTGGTGGCTGATCGTCGTCGCCGCGTTCATCTGGCTTGCGCTGATCCTTGCGACGTATGCGAAGTCCGATCCGGGCTGGTCGTTCTCCGGCACCGGCGCGGCGATTGCCAACAAGGGCGGTGTCGCCGGCGCGTGGATCGCCGACCTCCTTCTCTATCTGTTCGGCTTCTCGGCGTGGTGGTGGGTGGTGGCGGGCATGGTGCTGGTCGTCGCCGGATACCGCCGCATCGGCCGTCCCGAGCTCGCGACCGATCATCCGCTCCATCTGGGCATCCTCGGTTTCGTGCTGGTGCTGATCGCGAGCGCGGCGCTGGAGGCGCTGCGGCTGTATCGGCTTCCGGTGACGCTGCCGTCGACGGCCGGCGGTGCACTCGGTGACCTCCTCGCCGGCACGCTGTCGAAGCTGGTCGGGTTCAACGGCGCGACGCTGGCGCTGCTCGCGCTGTTCGCCGCCGGCTGGTCGCTCTTCTCGGGCATGTCGTGGCTGAAGCTGATGGAGCGCGTCGGGGCCGGGCTCGAAGGCCTCGTCGGCTGGGTGCGGCGGCGCGCCGACGAGCGCCTGGACCGCAAGCTCGGCGCGCAGGCGCTGGCGGAGCGCGAGGAAGCGGTCGTCCAGTTGAAGCACGATGTCGTCGAGCGTGAGCCGGTGCTCGTCGTGCCGCCGGTCGTCGACGTGCCGAAGTCGACGCGGGCGGTGAAGGAGAAGCAGCGGCCGCTGTTTTTCGACATGCCCGACTCGCCGCTGCCGCCGCTGGCGCTGCTCGAGGACGCGCCGCCGGCGCAGGATGCGGTCAGCGCCGACACGCTCGAATACACGTCGCGTCTCATCGAACGCAAGCTCGCCGATTTCGGCGTCGCGGTGAAGGTGCTCGCCGCCTATCCGGGGCCGGTCATCACCCGCTACGAGATCGAGCCGGCGGTCGGCGTCAAGGGCGCGCAGATCGTCAACCTGATCAAGGACCTCGCGCGCGCGCTGTCGGTGGTCAGCATCCGCGTGGTCGAGACGATCCCGGGCAAGTCGTGCATGGGGCTCGAGCTGCCGAACCCGAAGCGGCAGATCGTCCGGCTGATCGAGATCCTGTCGTCGGCCGCATGGAACGATTTGCCGAGCCCGCTGGCGCTGGCGCTGGGCAAGGACATCGCCGGCAAGCCGGTGATCGCCGATCTCGCCCGGATGCCGCATCTGCTCGTCGCCGGCACCACCGGCTCGGGCAAGTCGGTCGCCGTCAACGCGATGATCCTGTCGCTTCTCTACAAGGCCGAGCCGCGGCAGGTGCGCCTCATCCTCATCGACCCGAAGATGCTGGAGCTGTCCGTCTACGAGGGCATCCCGCACCTGCTGGCGCCGGTGGTCACCGACATGAAGCTCGCCGGCAATGCGTTGAACTGGTGCGTCGGCGAGATGGAGCGGCGCTACCGGCTGATGTCCACACTCGGCGTGCGCAACCTCGGCGGCTACAACGCGAAGGTCGCGGACGCGAAGAAGGCGGGCAAGCCGCTGACCAATCCGTTCACGCTGACCCCCGACACGCCGGAGCCGATCGAGGAGATGCCGGTCATCGTGGTCGTCATCGATGAGTTGGCCGACCTGATGATGGTCACCGGCAAGAAGATCGAGGAGCTGATCGCGCGGATCGCGCAGAAGGCACGCGCCGCTGGCATCCACCTCATCCTCGCGACGCAACGGCCGAGTGTCGACGTGATCACCGGCCTCATCAAGGCCAACATCCCGTCGCGGATCGCGTTCCAGGTCGCGAGCAAGGTCGACTCGCGGACGATCCTCGACCACATGGGCGCCGAGGCGCTGCTGGGGCAGGGCGACATGCTTTACCAGCCGATCGGCAGCGGCCACCCGCACCGCGTCCACGGCGCGTTCGTCTCCGACGCCGAGGTTCATCGCGTCGTCGACCACCTGAAGGCGCAAGGCGGACCGCAGTACCTCGACGGCATCCTCGACGGCGGTGCCGACAACGGCAACGGCGACCGCGTCACGGTCGAGGGCGCCGACGCAGAGTCCGACCCGATGTACGACCAGGCGGTCGCCATCGTGCTGCAGACGCGGCGACCGTCGATCTCGCTCGTCCAGCGGCACCTGCGAATCGGCTACAACCGGGCAGCGCGGCTGATCGAGCAGATGGAACGCGCCGGCCTCGTGTCGCCGATGCAGACCAACGGCAACCGCGAGGTGCTGGTCCCGGCCGGCAAGGGCGACGGCTCGTGACCCGGCGAAGCGTCGTCCGCGCCGCGTTGGCGGCGGCGGGGCTCGCGATCGTCGCGATGGCGTCGCCGGCACTTTCCGGCCCGGTGCTGGTCTATCGCGAAGGCCCGGAATTCTGCCCGCGCGACCGTCCCGCCAATGCCGCGGCGCTGACCGAGGCGCAGGCGATCGAGCGGGCGCGCACGCTGCTGCCGAAGACGTTCTGCGGCCCGACGCTCTTCGTCGACGGTTGCGATTACGAGCCGGAATTCGCACTCGGCATCTGGCGGATCTACGTGCACCAATATCGGCTCACCGGCGCCCGCAAGGACCGCGGCGGGCTCGAGCACTCGTACCTGATCCTCGACCCCGTCGGCAACTGCGTCGCCAACATTCCCGGAACATGAGCATGATGAAGCATCGCCGCCGGACCTGCCGTGCACTCGCCATCGCGGCGTTGTCGCTTGTTGCCGCTGCGGCCCACGCGAGCGGAACCGAGCAACTGAAGGCATTCCTTGCCGGTGCTGCCAGCGGCAAGGCGACGTTCCGGCAGGTGGTCGCGGCGAAGGACGGCCGGCGCGCGCAGGAGTCGAGCGGCACGTTCGCGTTCGCGCGGCCGGGAAAGTTCCGCTGGGCGTACGAAAAGCCGTTCGCGCAACTCATCGTCGGCGACGGCGAGCGGGTCTGGGTCTACGACCAGGACCTGAACCAGGTGATTGTGCGCAGGATCGACCGCGCGCTCGGCGCGAGCCCGGCGGCGCTGCTCGCCGGCGACAACGCGCTGGAGCGCAATTTCGCCATCGCCGACGCCGGCAGCGTCGACGGCGTTGAGTTCATCGAGGCGAAGCCGAAGTCGGCCGACAGCGGCTTCCAGCGGGTGCGGATCGGCTTTCGCGACAACCTGCCGCGAACGATGGAGCTTGCCGACACCTTCGGCAATGCGACGACGCTGCACTTCGGCAGCTTCGAGCGCAACGCGGCGCCCGACGCCGGGCAGTTCCGTTTCGACGTGCCGAAAGGTGCCGACGTCGTCGGCGACGCGAACTGACGCAGCCGCCGCGACCTTGGTTCGCCGCCGGCATTACGGCAGCGCGATTCCCTTGCCGGCCAGCACGGCCCGCAACCGGTCCGGATAGTCGGTGATCATGCCGTCGACGCCCATGTCGATCAGCGTGGCCATGTCCGCCGCGTCGTTGACGGTCCACGGCACCACGGCGAGCTTCAGCGCGTGCGCCGCGACGAGTTCCGTCGGCGTCAGGTTGCGCCAGAACGGCGACCAGGTGCTGCAGCCCGCCGCGGCGACGAGCTTGGGCAGCGAGCCGTCGACGGCGGCGAGGTCGAGCCCGCCCTGCCACGGCGACGGCACGCCGCCGGTGCGTCGGACGGTGTCGTTGTTCGGCGTCTCGATCGTCAGGCACACGGTCGCGATCCCCGGGGCGAGCTTCTTCGCCTCGATCAGGGTGCGCCAGTCGAACGACTGGATCGTCACCCGGTCGGCGAGGCCGGCCGTGCGGACCGCGGCGACGACCAGCCGCGCGAACGTCGCCGGATCGACGGTGTCGTCGGGATTGCCCGGCGTGATCTTGGTTTCGAGATTGAAGCGAACTGTCTTCGACTGCGCCCGGCCGAGGTCGAGCACTTCGGCCAGCGTCGGAAACCGTTCGCCGTCGACGGCGGTCTGCGCCGGAAACTGCCTCGCGTAGCGGGAAGCCGGGTCGATCCGACCGATGTCGTAGCGCTGGAGCTCGGCCAGCGTGAGCGCGTGGATCCGCGGGCCCTTCTCCGCGAGCCAGCGGCCGTCCTGTTCGCGCACGAGGTCGGGATTGAGGAACGGATCGTGCGAGATCACGAGCACCCCGTCCTTCGTCACCGCGAGATCGGTCTCGAGCGTGGTGACGCCGATCGCGAGCGCCGTGCCGAAGGCCGCCAGTGTATTTTCGGGCGCAAGGCCGCGGGCGCCGCGATGGCCCTGCAGGTCGAATGCCGCGGCGGGCGGTGCGAGGACGACGAACGCGGCGGCAAGCGCCGCCACACCAAGCGTCCGCGCCGTCATCGTCCGAGCCACGCCTGAACGCGCGGATGCCCGAGCACCGCGGCGTCGACGACGAACTCGGGCCGCCGGCCGGACAGCGCGTCGACGATGCTGGCAAGCCCCGTCGCTGCCATGTTGTGGAAGCACTCGTCGGTCCAGCACAGCGAGTGCGGAGTGACGATCACGCTGTCCATCTGCAGCAACGGGTTTGCCGCGTCGACCGGCTCCCGCTCGAACACGTCCAGCGCCGCGCCAGCGATCCGCCCGGCAGCCAGCGCGTCGATCAGCGCCGCCTCGTCGACGATCGGTCCGCGCGCGACGTTGACAAAGTATGCCGTCGGCTTCATCCGCCCGAATTGCGGCGCGCCGATCAGATGCCGGGTCTCGTCGTTCAGCAGGCAGCAGACGACGACGAAATCCGACTCGGCCATCACGGTGTCGAGGCCGCCCTTGCGGGCGCCGAGGTAGCGCAGCTCGACCTCGTTGACGTACGGATCGGCGACGACGAGGCGCAGGTCGAAGCCGCGCGCCATCCGCAGCAGCTCCTTGCCGATGCGGCCGGCGCCGACGACGCCGAGCGTGCGGCCGGTGAGGCCCGTCCCCATGTGGTTCATCCGCTCGTGCCAGCGGCCGGTGCGCGTCAGGCGGTCCTTGGTGAACAATCGTCCCGCGAGCGCCAGCACCAACGTCAGCGCGATCGTCGCCACCGGCCGCGGCATCGAGCTCGGCGTGTGGGTGACGACGACGCCGGCGGCCGTCATCGCGGCGACGTCGACCGAGTCGTAGCCGACGCCGTGGCGGGCGACGACGCGCAGCCGGCAGTCGGCGCGAGCGACGGCGGCGGCGGGCACCCGCGGAATGTTGACGTACAGCGCGTCATAGCGCGCCGCGTGATCGGCGGTGATCTCGGCGACGACGGTGGGCAGGTACTCCCACTCGACGCTGGCTGCGCCGTCGAGGATCGCCAGCGCCGCCCGGCCGAACGCCGGCTCGCCGCGCGAATCGAGGATGTCGCGGGTGATGCCGACGCGGAACGGAGCGGTCATCGCGCCGGGCGCGCGGCGGCGCGGAGGACGCCGAGCCCCTGCGCGAGCGCACCTTGAAGCAGCATCGGGTCGACCCCGTACGCCATCAGCCGGAAGCCTTTCGTCGCGTGCGTGCGCGCCTGATCCTCGGTGATGGCGAGAAACGCGGCCGCCTTGCCGTTCGCCTCGGCCGCCGCCACGATCCGATCCACGGCGGCCAGATAGTCGGGATGGTCGAACTGCCCCGGAATGCCCATGAAGTTGGTGAGATCGAACTGGCCGAGCCACAGCACGTCGATGCCCGGCACCGCGGCGATGGCCTCGACGTTGGCAAGGCCCTCGGTCGTCTCGATCTGGGCGATGACCAGCGTCCGCTCGTGCAGCGCGGCGATCTTCGCCGCGACGTCGCCGCCGCCGTAGTCGTCGTGGGCGAAGCCGAACGCTGCGCCCCGTTTTCCTTGCGGAGGATAGCGGGTGCAGTCGACGATGTGCGCGGCCTCGGCGGCGGTGCCGACCATCGGCACCATCGCACCGAGCGCCCCGACGTCGAGTGCGCGGGCGATGAAGTGGTACTCGCTGCGCGGCACGCGAACCATCGGCACGAGGTCGAGGCCGCGGCAGAGCGCGAACTGCGTTTTGAGCGTCTCAAAGCCGAGACCCGTGTGCTCCATGTCGTAGAGGACAAACTCGGCGCCGGCATTGCGCAGGATCTGCGGCATGCCCGGCGAGAAGAACTCGAACACCATTGTCCCGAACGCGCGGCCGCCGGCGGCGAGCGCGGTCTTGACCGGATTGGGGCGGATCGGCGGCGGCGGCGGGGAGGGCATTGGTGTCGGAAGGTCGCATCGGCATCGAATCGCGGGCGCCGACTTTCGCGTGACGTGCAAACGGCGACTCTACGCCGCATAATTCATGCGATCAACGCCGCGCCGTCGTGACCGACCTCTTCGCCCCCGTCAACCCTGCCACGCCGCTCGCCGAGCGCCTGCGGCCGGCGACGATCGCCGAGGTGATAGGCCAGCGCCACCTGCTGGCGCCGGGCAAGCCGCTCGCGGTGGCGTTCGCGTCGCGCAAGCCGCATTCGATGATCCTGTGGGGGCCGCCGGGGGTCGGCAAGACGACGCTCGCGCGGCTGATGGCCGACGCGTTCAACGCCGAGTTCATCGCGGTGTCGGCGGTGCTCGCCGGCGTCAAGGACATCCGCGACGCCGTCGCGCGGGCGCAGGCGACGCTCGCGCAGAGCGGGCGCCACACGATCCTGTTCGTCGACGAGGTCCATCGCTTCAACAAGGCGCAGCAGGACGCGTTCCTTCCCTTCGTCGAGCAGGGCGTGGTCACGTTCATCGGGGCGACGACCGAGAATCCGTCATTCGAGGTCATCGGTGCACTGCTCTCCCGCGCCGCCGTCTACGTGCTGGAGCCGCTGGCGGCCGACGAGCTCGAATCGCTGCTCGATCGCGCGCTCGCCCTGGGTGCGCCGGGGCTCGTCGCCACGCCGGATGCCCGCGCGGCATTGGTCGGGTATGCGGATGGCGACGGTCGGCGGCTCGTCAACCTGGTCGAGTACCTCGCCACCGCCGCCGGCGAAGGCCGGAAGGAAGCCGTCGACACCGCGTTCGTCGAGGCGACGATCGCGCGGAGCCTGCGCCGGTTCGACAAGGGCGGCGAGGCGTTCTACGACCAGATCTCCGCTCTGCACAAGTCGGTGCGCGGCTCGAATCCCGACGCGGCGCTGTACTGGATGTGCCGGATGCTCGACGGCGGCGCCGACCCGCTGTACGTCGGCCGGCGGCTGATCCGGATGGCGAGCGAGGACATCGGGCTCGCCGACCCGCGGGCGCTGGCGCTGACGACCGACGCCGTTGGTGTCTACGAGCGGGTGGGCACGCCCGAAGGCGAGCTGGCACTGGCGGAAGCGGTGATCTACCTCGCGTGCGCGCCGAAATCCAACGCCGTCTACGTCGCGTACAACGCCGCGCGCGCGTTCATCGCCGAGGACGGCTCGCGGCCGGTGCCGCTGCGGCTGCGCAATGCGCCGACGAAGCTGATGAAAGGGCTGGGCTACGGCAAGGGCTACCGCTACGCCCACAACGAGGAAGGCGGGTACGCAGCCGGCGAATCGTATTTTCCGGACCGGATGCCGGCGGTGTCGTGGTACGAGCCCACCGACCGCGGGCTGGAGTCGAAGATCCGCGACAGGCTCGACGCGCTGCGGGCGCAGGACCGCAAGGCGCACGACGACGAATCCTGAGCGCGCTGCCGGGGCGCCGCTGCCGGTTTGGTAAAATCGGCGAATGCTCGACGTCAATCTGTTCCGCCACGATCTTTCCGCCGTCGCCGCCGGCCTTGCCCGGCGCGGCGTCACGCTCGATGTCGCGCGCTTCGAGGCGCTCGAACGCGAGCGCAAGGACCTCCAAACCCGGACCCAGGACCTGCAGGCGAAGCGCAACGCGCTGTCGAAGCAAATTGGCGCGGCGAAAGGGAAGGGCGACGACGCGTCGGCACTGCTGGCCGAAGTCGCCGGCATCGGCGACGAGACGAAGCGCCTCGAAGGCGAGCTCGACCGCGTCCAGCGCGACGTCCGCGACTTCCTGCTCGACCTGCCGAACCTCACCCACGCGTCGACGCCGGTCGGCAAGTCGGCGGACGACAACGTCGAGGTGCGCCGCTGGGGAACTCCCCGGGCGTTCGATTTCCCGGTCAAGGACCACACGGACCTCGGCGAAGCCCTCGGCCTGCTCGATTTCGCGACGGCGGCGAAGCTCTCCGGCGCGCGGTTCTCGTTCCTGCGCGGCGGCCTCGCCCGGCTGCATCGTGCGCTTGCGCAGTTCATGCTCGACACGCAGACGCGCGAGCACGGCTACACCGAGTGCTATACGCCGTACATCGTCAATGCCGAGACGCTCGTCGGCACGACGCAGTTGCCGAAGTTCGAGGCCGACATGTTCTCCGTGAGGAAGGGCGGCACCGAGGGCGACGGCGAGAGGCTGTATCTGATCTCGACCGCCGAAATCACGCTGACGAATTCGGTGCGCGGCGAGATCCTGCCGGCCGACGCGCTGCCGCTGAAGCTTACAGCGCACTCGCCGTGCTTCCGGTCGGAGGCCGGCAGCTACGGCAAGGACACCCGGGGGATGATCCGCCAGCACCAGTTCGACAAGGTCGAGATGGTGCAGATCGTCCATCCGGAGAAGTCGTACGACGCGCTCGAGGAAATAACGGGCCACGCCGAGGTGATCCTGCAGCGGCTGGAGCTTCCGTATCGTGTCGTCGCGCTGTGCACCGGCGACATCGGCTTTGCCAGCGCGAAAACCTACGATCTCGAGGTCTGGCTGCCGGCACAGAACACGTATCGCGAGATCTCGTCGTGCTCGAACTGCGAGGCGTTCCAGGCGCGGCGGATGCAGGCGCGCTTCCGCAACGCCGCCGGCAAGCCGGAACTTGTCCACACGTTGAACGGATCGGGGCTTGCCGTCGGACGGACGCTGGTCGCGGTGATGGAGAACTACCAGCGCGCCGACGGCGGCATCGACGTGCCGGCGGTGCTGCAGCCGTACATGGGCGGGACGACGGTCCTCGCGGTCTAGCGCGTGTTCCCGGTGTGCCCGAGTGAGTAGCGCCCGGGCTGCGGCCACACGGTGAGGCCGTGCGGCTCCTTGCCGACCGGGATGCTCTTAACGGCGCCGGTCGAGGTGTCGATGACGTAGACGACGTTGTCGAACCGCCCCGCGAGCCAGAGTTGCCGGCCGTCCGCGGTGACATTGCCCATGTCGGGACTGCCGCCGCCGGGAATCGGCCATGTCGCGTCGACCTTCCGCGTCGCGAAGTCGATCACCGACACGCTGCCCTTGCCGAGCTTGCGCCCGTGGATCCGATTCGACCCGCGGTTGGCAACGTAGAGCTTCCGTCCGTCGCGGCTCGGGTAGAGGCCGTGCGCGCCGACGCCGGTGGCGATGAAGCTGGTCTGCCGGAACGATTCGAGGTCGACGACGTGGACGCCATCGGACATCATGTCGGCGACGAAGAACGTCCGGCCATCCGGCGACGCACGGACGTCCTGCGGCATCCCCTTCCACGTCGTGCAGATGACCTCGTCGCGGCCGTCGATGCCCTTGACCACCTGTGTCGGCACGCCGGGCTTGATCAGTTGGAGGTAACCCAGCACCTTGCGTTCGACCAGGTCGATCTTCGCCACGGTGCCGGTGAACTCGCAGGTGAAGATCGCCAGCCGGCCGTCGATCGAGAAGTCGGCGTGGTTGATGCCGCCGCAGCGCGGTACGTCGATCGAGTACTGGATCGCCATCGACTTCGGATCGCGGAAATCCAGCCGCTTGAACGTCTCGGCGACGACGATCGCCGATTTCCCATCCGGTGAAAAATACATGTTGTACGGATCGTCGACCGGGATCGCCTTGCCCGGCTTGCCGGTGCGTGGGTCGATCGGCGTGACGCTGCCCTTCTTCGTGTTCTCGGCGTTGTTGGCGACCCACAGCGTGCGCATGTCCCACGACGGCACGACGTGTTGCGGGTTGAGGCCGACGCGGAACCTGTCGACGACCTTGAGCGTTTCCGAGTCGATCACCCAGACGTCGTTCGACTGCAGGTGGGGGACGTACACGCGTGGCAGGTCGCCGGCGACCGCCGGGATGACCTTCCCGGCCGTGGTCTCGCTGTAGAGGTTGGTCGGGTCGGCCACCGGCGGCATCCCGGGGACGGTGGCGACGGCGGCGGTGGCGGCCGAGAGCGCGGCGGGCTGGGCGGTGACGTGCAGCCACCACGATCCGGCGATGAGGGCAGTGGCTGCGAGCGCGAGCGGGACGAACGAGCGACGACGGTGATTCGAGTGCTTCACGGACAATCCTGTGCTGGAACGGGGTTGGGCAGACGGCGTCGTGCGCCGCGGCGATCTCGCCTCAGCGGCGCGCGGTCGCCTTCCGGATGGCCGCCACCGTCTCGGCGACGATGACGTCCACCCCCAATTGTCCCAGATCGGCGGTCGCGCGGCGCGGATTGCCGTAAACGCCCTCGGCGGCGCCGAGCTTCTCGCCCGATTTCAGCCGCTCGGTGCGGACGAGGCCGGGCGCCAGCGCGAGCGTAAGCGAGGTATCGGCGCTGCCGGCATGGGTGCCGATCTCGTCGTCGGTGAGCCCGCGCGCCTTGAGCGCCTGCTTGTAGGCGTGCTCGGCGCTGAGGTAGTACTCCTCGATCGCGTGCGCCCGCGCCGGCGACGATGCCCACTCGCGGTTCAGCCGCGCGACGGCGGCGACGAGGTCCTTCCGATAGCCGCCGTGTTCGCCGAGGAACACGACGTCGCGGAAGCCATGGTGACGGAAACTTCGTGCCGCCGATTCGAGCACACGCTGGAACGTGTCCGAGGGCACCGTGATCGTCCCGGGAAAGCGCATGTGCGCGGTCGGCGGATCGATCGCTCCCTCGGGCACGTACGCGATCACGGGCGCCACCAGCGCGTTGCCGAGCGCCCGGGCAATCCGCTCGGACAACACCTTGACGCGCACGTTGTGCTTGCCGAGCGCCATGTGCGGGCCGTTCTGCTCGGTGCCGCCGATCGGCACGATGATCGTCGTCTTGCCGGCGCCGATCCCGTCGCGGAGCTCCGTCCAGGTCAATTCCTCGACGAAGACGGTGGCGGGTGCCTGCGCAAACGCCGCCGGCATGACGGCGATCGATGCGAGTGCGGCGATGCCGAGCAGCGTGCTGATCCTGTGCGTCATCGGCGAATGGTAGGCGATCGGCGATCGACGCGCCACGATTGCGTCGCCGGCGCGTCGTCGCTGCCGGCGCATCGATTCGCCACCGTCATTTCTTCGCGGGTTCGGCGTTCGCCGGTGAAGGACCGGGCGGTACGCCGGCCATGAGCCTCAGCCGCGGTGCCGCGGCCGGCTGGTGCGCAAGCAGCACGTCGTAGTACGCGCGGACGCGGTCGACGAACACCACAGGCATTCCGCCGCGCGCGTAGCCGTTCTTCGCGTCCTCGTGGTACTCGGGGAGGGCGAGCAGCGGCAGCGCCTTCTTGACGTCGCCCCACAGGTCCGGGTTGAGTTTCTGCTTCTGCGCGAGCACCCGCGCATCCTCGAGGTGGCCGATTCCGATGTTGAACGCCGCCAGCGCGAGCCAGGTGCGGTCGGGTTCCTTGATCCGCGCAGGAAGCTTGTCCTTGAGGTCGATGAGGTAGCGCGCGGCGGCGAGGACACTCTGCTTCGGGTCGAGCCGATCGAGCACGCCGAGGTGCCGGGCAGTGTCCTCGGTCAACTGCATCAACCCGCGGACCCCCGTCTCGCTGGTCGCGTCGGGGTCCCACTGCGATTCCTGATACGAGACCGCCGCCAGCAGCCGCCATTCGATCCCGGTCGCCGCCTGCGCGTCCTGGAACAGCGCCCGGTATTTCGGCAGCATCGAGCGGATCCGCTCCTGCAACACGGCGGCGTCGATCCGCTGAACCTGCCGCGTGTGCGTGAAGTAGCGCTCGGCGAGGCGGTCGAGCGTGCCGTCGCGCTTGAGCCGCGCGAAGAACACGTCGAGTTCGTCGCGCAACGCGGCGAACTTCGGCGACACCGCCCACGCGAACTCGCGCTTGCCGCCGGCCGGAAACGCGACGTCGTAGAACAGGTAGATGTTGCGGGCGACGGATGCTTCGCTGGAGGCGACGACGGCGTAGTTCGATCGGCCGTCGGACACCTGCGCGATCAACGCCGCGGCCGACGACAGCCGGAGCGCTTCCCACGTCACCTCGGGGTGGGCGGTCCGGACCGCCGCGATCTGAGAGTCGAGACCGGTGTCGGCGATGTAGGCGACGGCCTCGCCTTCGAGGTCCTTCCACCCAGCCGGTTTGAAGCCGTCGGCGTTGTAGATCACCACCGGCTCGACCGGAAAGTAGCCGGAGGTCCACAGCACGCGCGACGCGGGATCCTCGTCCGGCGGCGCAGTCGTCGCGCTGGCCGCGGCTGCCGCGGCTACCGCGGCGGGACGGGCGGGCGGGGAGCGCGTGGCCAGCGGCCGGTATAATCCGCCGGCGCCGATGTGCGCGTCGCCGGCCGCGAGGTCGCCGAGCAGTTCGGTGGGCGTGTTCGCGGTCACGATGCGCAGCGGCAGGCGGCGTTCGGCGGCGAACAGCCTTGCGAGGTCGGCGTCGAAGCCGGATGCCTCGCCGTCGGGCCCGGGGAAGTAGGTGCCCGGTCCGGGCCGCACCATCAGCACGACCTCGCCCTCGCGGTCCGGCGTGTGCAGCACGGGGGTGAGCGTCGGCGTGTGCACCAGCACGTACGCGACTGTCCCCGTGACGGCGAGGCCGGCGGCAACGAAGGCGATGCGTCGCGATAGGCGCACGGGGCTGGAAAGGCGCGATAGTGGCAGCGGAGCGGACGGCGATGCGGACGATTATAGCCACAGTGGTCCCCGGGCCCTCGCACGCAGGGCGGTGACGATGTACGAGTCGACGACCTCCGCGTTCCGGCTTCTCTTTTCGGGCGATCCCGAGCTGTGGGGGATCGTCTGGGTGTCGCTGCGTGTGTCACTCGTGGCGCTCGCGGTCGCGACGCCGGTCGCCGTCGCCGCCGGTTACGGCCTCGCCGTGGGGCGGTTTGCCGGACGGCGCGCGCTGGTCGTCGCGCTGCAGGCGATGCTGTCGTTCCCGACGGTCGTCGTCGGGCTCGTCCTCTATCTCGTGCTGTCGCGGCGCGGCCCGCTGGGCGCGTGGCAGCTTCTGTTCACGCCGGAGGCGATGATCATCGGCCAGATCGTCATCGCGCTGCCGGTGCTCGCTGCCTTCACGCTGGCGGCGCTGCAGGGTGCGGATCCGCGGATCCGGGAAACTGCAACCTCGCTCGGCGCGTCACGGGCGCGCGCTGCGTTCACCGTGCTGTTCGAAACCCGGTTCGCAATTTTCGCCGCCGTGTGCAACGGCTTCGGCCGCATCATCTCCGAAGTCGGCTGCGCGCTGATGGTCGGCGGCAACATCGCCGGCTCCACGCGAACGATCACCACGGCCATCGCGCTGGAGACGGCCAAAGGCGACTTCGCGCAGGGCATCGCGCTCGGCTTCGTGCTGCTGGTGCTCGCGTTCTCGGTCAACATCGCGCTGGCGCTGCTGCAGGGCCGCGGGGGCGAGCCGTGACCGGGCCGCTGCTGTCGGTCGCCGGGCTCGTGCATCGCTTCGGCGACGGCCAAGGCCTGTTCTCGATCCCGAGCCTCGTCGTCGACGAGGGCGCCTGCGTGATCCTCACCGGCGACAACGGCACCGGCAAATCGACGCTGCTGCGCGTGCTCGCCGGATTGGCGCCGGCCCGCGCGACATCGGCGACGTTCGCCGGCCGTACGCTCGATCTCGAAAATTACCCGGACGCGGTGCGGCGCGACGTCGTCTACGTCCACCAGCAGCCGTACGTGTTCGCACGCTCGGTCGCGGCGAACGTCGGCTACGGCCTCGCGCGACGGGGGATCGGCGGCGCGATGCGCCGGCGCCGGATCGACGCGGCGATCGGGTGGGCGGGGCTCGATCGCGTCCGCGACGTGCCGCCGGCGAAGCTCTCCGGCGGCGAGAAACAGCGGGTCGCGCTGGCGCGGGCCTGGGTGCTGGAGCCCCGGCTGCTGCTGCTCGACGAGCCGACGGCGAACCTCGACGCGACGGCGCGCGGGCAGGTGCTGAGCCTGCTGCGGACACTTGCCGACGCCGGACGGACCGTCATCGTCGCCTGCCACGACCGCGAGCTGATCGACCTCCCGCACGCGGTGCGCTGGCACCTCGCGGGCGGCGCGCTCGAGCGGTCGCGCTGACCCGTCAGCGGTTGCTTGCTGCGCGCCGCGCGATCGTCGATAATCCACGCTTGCGCTTCGGCGCGACCGATCAACGGCGGGTCGCCCCGCATTGCAGCGTCGTGAACCTGGTCAGGTCCGGAAGGAAGCAGCCACAGCGACTCACTGCAAGTGCCGGGGGAACGGCTCGCCACCTCTTGTCCGTCGGACGTCGTGTCGTCCGGGCCGGGCGCCTTGCGTCCGGCACCGCGGCATCGGCGTCGACCGACGCGCGCGGTGCGCGTCACCGCCGCCCCGATTGCGTCAGACGCTTCAAGCCGCCCCCGACAAACCACGCCTGACGCAGGACGACGGATGACCTACCAGGTTCTTGCCCGGAAGTGGCGGCCGAAGACGTTCGCCGAGATTGCCGGGCAGGAGCACGTCGTGCAGGCGCTGACCAACGCGCTCTCCCGTGGCCGCCTGCATCACGCGTACCTGCTGACAGGCACCCGCGGCGTCGGTAAGACGACGATCGCGCGGATCCTCGCCAAGAGCCTCAACTGCCTCACACACGGCGTCACGGCGACGCCCTGCGGCACCTGCGCCGCGTGCACCGACATCGACGCCGGACGCTTCGTCGACCTGCTCGAACTCGACGCGGCGTCGAACACCGGTGTGGACGACATGCGCGAGATCCTCGACAACGCGCGCTACGCGCCGACGGTCGGCCGTTACAAGGTGTACCTGATCGATGAGGTCCACCAGTTGTCCAAGCACGCGTTCAACTCGATGCTGAAGACGCTCGAGGAGCCGCCCGAGCACGTCAAGTTCGTGCTGGCGACGACGGATCCGCAGAAGATCCCGGTCACCGTGCTGTCACGCTGCCTGCAGTTCAATCTGCGGCAGCTTCCGCCGGCGCTGATCAGTACCCGGCTCGGCGCGATCCTCGAGGCCGAGGCGGTCGCGTCGGATCCGGCGGCATTGGCGCTGATCGCCAAGGCGGCGCAAGGCTCGATGCGCGATGCGCTGTCGCTGCTCGACCAGGCAATCGCCTACGGTGCCGGCGAGGTCCGCGAGCCGGTGGTGCGGACGATGCTGGGCGCGGTCGACACGCAGTACGTCTACCGCATCGTCGACGCGCTCGTCGCCGCCGACGGTCCGGCATTGCTCACGGAGGCCGACGCAATGGCGGAGCGAAGCCTCGATTTCGAGGATGCGCTGGAGGCGCTGGCGTCGCTGTTCCACCGCGTCGCGATCGCGCAGACCGTGCCGGCGGCGGTGGCGGCGATGGACGACGCCGACCGCGTGACCGGATTCGCTGAGCGCATGGCGCCCGAGGACGTCCAGGTGGGCTATCAGATCTGCGTGCAGGGAAGATCCGACCTCGCGCTGGCTCCGGACCAGGCGACCGGATTCTCGATGACGCTGCTGCGACTGCTCGCGTTCGCGCCGGGCGGTGCGGAGAAGGCCGGGGCCGCAGCAGCCGGCGGCGTGCCTCGGCAGGCGTCGATGCACCGGCCGGCATCGGCAGCAGCAGGGTCGAGGGCATCGGCAGCGCCGGAAGCATCGGCAGCGCCGGCGGTGCGGACCCGCAGCGACGTGCCGGCAGCAGCCCAAGCCCGGGGCGAGACACCGGCCGCGGTGCCGGCCGCCGGCTCCGCGCCCGCTGCGCCTGCTGCCGGTCCCTCACCGGCGGCCGCCATCGCGCTGCCCGCCAATCCGGACGAATGGCCGGCGTTCGTCGCCCGTCTGAAGCTCACCGGGATGGCGGCGCAACTGGCCGCGCAGAGCGAGATGCGCACGATCGAGGGCATCATGCTGACGCTGGCGTTGCCGACGACGCACAAGCACCTCGCCGAGAAGGCCTACGCCGACAAGCTGAAGGCGGCGCTCGAGCAGACGACGGGCCGCCGGCTGATGCTGGCGTTCGAGGTGGGCACCGCCGGCGATGCGTCGCTGGCGGCGCAGGAGAAGCGCGAGCGGTCGGAGCAGAAGGCGAAGACCGAAGCCGCGTTCATGAGCGAGCCGTTCGTCAAGGACGTGCTGGCCCGCTTCGATGCCACCATCAAGCCCGATTCGATCAAGCCCGTTTCCTGATTGCCGGAGCCACGACCATGATGAAGAACCAGCTCGCCGGGCTGATGAAGCAGGCGCAGCAGATGCAGGACAACCTCAAGAAGGCGCAGGACGAGCTGGCGCAGACCGAGGTCGAGGGCCAGGCCGGCGCCGGACTCGTCCGCGTCACGATGACCTGCCGGCACGACGTCAAGCGGGTGACGATCGACCCGTCGCTGCTGGGCGAGGATCGCGACATGCTGGAGGACCTCGTCGCCGCTGCCGTCAACGATGCCGTGCGCCGGGTCGAGGCGACGACGCAGGAAAAGATGGCGGGGCTGACCACCGGGTTGCCGATGCCGCCGGGGTTCAAGCTGCCGTTCTAGGGGTGGAATCGCCTCCTGCACGGAGTTCCTCCTCGCGTCGACCCGTTCGCCGGATGCGGCGCTGACCCCATGACCGATCGACCCCGCGACCCGCCGTCCGAGCCGCTCTCCGGCGTCGACGAGCTGGTGCGCGCCCTGCGCTGCCTGCCCGGCGTGGGCCCGAAGGCGGCGCAGCGAATGGCGTTGCACCTGCTCCAGCACGATCGCGACGGCGCGGTCCGGCTCGCCCAGGCGCTGGAACGGGCGGCGAGGACGGTCCACCACTGCGAGCGCTGCAACACGTTCACCGAGGAAGCCGTCTGCGCGCTGTGCCGCTCGGGCAAGCGCGACCCGTCGCTCTTGTGCGTGGTGGAGACGCCGGCCGACCTGATGATGGTCGAGAACACGCAGGCGTATTCCGGGCTCTACTTCGTGCTGATGGGGCGGCTGTCGCCGCTCGACGGGATCGGGCCGAAGGAGATCCGGCTGGAGCGGCTGCTCAAGCGTGCCACTGACGGCGTCGTCCGCGAGATCGTGCTGGCGACCAACTTCACCAACGAGGGCGAAGCCACCGCGCACTACATCGGCGGGCTGCTGGCTGCCCGCGGCCTCGCCGTCAGCCGGCTTGCACGCGGCGTGCCGGTCGGCGGCGAGCTCGAGTACGTCGACAGCGGCACATTGGCGCAGGCGCTGCGCGAGCGGCGCTCGCTGCAAAGCTAAGCAGGACGTGGTTCACGTAGGTACGGCGTTCGCGAATGGGCAGCGGACTCGCGGGCAGCGAACTCGCGAGCAGCGCTTCGGCCCCCGAACATGGCTATTGCCTTGACGGCAGTCGGGGATTAGCATTCTTGGTGCAAGTCTGAATTGTTCGAGCGGAAGGGGCCTGCGGCGAGGCTGCGGTGCCGCATCACGCGAGCCCCCGCAAGCAGTCACAACCAGGAGGAGGAGACATGAGCGAGCAGCAGGTCGTCGCGCCCGGGTCGGCGCAAGTGAACGCCGTTGCGCCAGAAGCGCCGAAGGTCAACCGAAGAAAGTTCCTCACCGGCGCGGTCGGCGCAGCAGGTGCCGTGGCGACGGGATTCCCGATGATCTCCGTCGCCCAGTCGCCGATTGTTCTCAAGATGCAGGGCGCGTGGGGCGCCAAGGACATCTTCAATGAGATGGCCGAGCAGTACGTCGCCCGTGTGAACGAGATGGCAGGCGGGCGCCTGCGCATCGACTACTTGGTCGCGGGCTCGGTGGTGAAGCCGTTCGAAGTCATGGACGCCACGGCCAAGGGCGTGATTGACGGCGCCCACACGGTCGCGGTGTACTGGTACGGCAAGAGCAAGGTGGCGTCGCTGTTCGGTTCGGGCCCGATCAACGGCTGCGACGCCAACCAGATGCTCGCGTGGATCCACCGCAAGGGCGCGCCGTTCTACGACGAGCTGGTCAAGAAGCTCGGCCTCGACGTAGTGGCCTTCTTCGCGATGCCGATGCCGACGCAGCCGCTGGGCTGGTTCAAGAAGCCGATCACCAGCGCGGCCGAACTCAAGGGCCTCAAATACCGCACCGTGGGCCTGGCCGCCGACCTGATGCAGGAGCTCGGTTGCAGGGTGACGCAGCTTCCCGGCGGCGAGATCGTCCCCGCCATGGAGCGCGGCGTGATCGATGCCTTCGAATTCAATAATCCGACGTCGGATCGCCGCTTTGGTGCCCAGGACGTGGCCAAGAACTACATGATGGGCAGCTATCACCAGGCCATGGAGTTCTTCGAGATCGACTTCAACAAGAAGAAATACGAGTCCCTGCCCAAGGACCTGCAGGCGATCCTCAAGTACGCGGCCGAAGCGGCGTCCACCGCGAACTACGCGCTGGCGATGGATCAGTATTCGATCGACCTGCAGGAGCTGAAGTCCAAGGAAAAGGTGAACATCATCCGCACGCCCAAGGACATCTTCGCCGCCCAGCTCAAGGGGTGGGACGTGCTGGTGAAGAAACTGTCCGACGAGGACCCGTTCTTCAAGAAGGTCTGGGAGTCGCAGAAGGAATGGGCGAAGCGCGTCGGCTACTACGCCTTCTTCAACGACGCGGACTACCAGCAGGCCTACGAGCACCTGTACGGCAAGCTGGGGTTCTGACCTTATTGCGCCGGCCCCGCGGCGCACGCAGAATCTTGTCGGAGGCGGCGCAGCGATGCGCCGCCTTTTTTGCCGCGCAATGACGCGATGCGGCACCGGATCCTGAAGGACAATTCGCCATGCTCCAGAAATTCCTGATCAACATCGACCGCTTCAGCATGGCCGTCGGGCACGCGTTCGCCTGGT
The DNA here is from genome assembly GCA_040007035.1 of Betaproteobacteria bacterium. GTDB lineage: Bacteria > Pseudomonadota > Gammaproteobacteria > Burkholderiales > Casimicrobiaceae > CAIWHR01. The sequence goes on from JBDTVU010000005.1 coordinate 43,887, forward strand.
GCATCCTGATCCTCACCCTGGGGACCTCCTACGAGGTCTTCATGCGCTATGTCCTCAACAACCCCACCAGCTGGGCGTTCGACATGAGCTACATCCTGTACGGAGGGCTGTTCATCATGTCGGGGGCTTATGCGCTCTCGCGCAACGCCCACGTTCGTGGCGACGTGCTGTTCCGGCTCTTGCGGCCCCGGGTGCAGGCGACCATCGAACTGGTGTTGTATTTCATCTTCTTCTATCCCGGCGTCACCGCACTGATCATCGCCGGATACGGCTATGCCCACGACTCGTTCGGCTACCGCGAGGTGAGCGTCAACAGTCCCGCCGGCGTCCCGATCTGGCAACTCAAGGCGCTGATCCCGCTCGCGGGCACGATGCTCTTCATCCAGGGCATCGCCCAGGTGATCCGCTGCATCCTGTGCATCCAGACCGGGCGCTGGCCGCGGCAGCTCCACGACGTGGAGGAGCTCGAGAGCGTGATCCAGCACGAGCACGAAAAACAAGCCGCCGGGGAGGGCGCGCAATGAGCAATCCCGAACTCGCGCTGGTGATGCTCAGCGCATTCATCTTCATCATCCTGCTGGGATTCCCCATCGCGTTCACGCTGATGGCGATGGGCGTCATGTTCGGCTACTACGCCTACTTCGTGCCCGGGCAGGAGTTCTTCGACAGCCGGGTGTTCTACCTGCTCTCCCAGAACACCTTCAGCATCATGAACAATGACGTGCTGACCGCGGTGCCGCTCTTCCTGTTCATGGGGTACATGATAGAGAGATCGAACATCCTCGATCGCCTCTTCTACAGCCTCCAGGTCGCGCTGAGGGCGATTCCTGGTGCCATGGCGGTGGCGGCGCTTATCACCTGCGCGCTGTTCGCGACTGCCACGGGCATCGTCGGGGCGGTGGTGACGCTGATGGGTCTGCTCGCTTTTCCGGCGATGCTCAAGGCCGGCTATGACCAGAAGCTCGCCGCGGGCGTGATCTGCGCTGGCGGCACGCTCGGCATCCTCATTCCGCCGTCGATCATGCTCATCGTGTACGGGGCGACCTCCGCGGTCTCGGTGGTGAAGCTCTACGCGGCGGCGATCGTTCCCGGATTTCTGCTCGCCGGCCTGTACGTGGTTTACGTGATCGTGAGGGCGACGATCAACCCGAAGCTCGCGCCCAAGCTGCCCAAGGAGGAAACCGACGTTCCCTGGGTCAGGGTCATCATGCTGCTTGCCCAGGCGTTCGTCCCGCTCGCCGTGCTGATCCTCTCGGTGCTCGGCGCGATCCTGTTCGGGCTCGCCACGCCGAGCGAAGCTGCCGCCATCGGCGCTCTCGGTGCCATGGTGCTCGCGATCGTCTACCGGGCGTTCAGCTGGGTCCGGCTCAAGGAGGCCGTGTTCCTCACCGCGCGGACGTCGGCGATGGTGTGCTGGCTCTTCGTCGGGTCGTGGACGTTCTCGTCGGTCTTTTCCTATCTCGGCGGCGAAGGGCTGATCAAGAACTTCGTGCTGTCGATGAATCTCAACACCACCACATTCCTGCTGCTTTCCCAGGCGATCATCTTTCTGCTCGGATGGCCGCTCGAGTGGAGCGAGATCATCATCATCTTCGTGCCCATCTTCCTGCCGCTGCTGCCCCATTTCGGCGTCGACCCGATGTTCTTCGGCGTGCTCGTGGCGCTCAATCTGCAGACCTCGTTCCTGACGCCGCCGATGGCGATGTCGGCCTACTACCTCAAGGGCATCGCGCCGAAGTTTGTGCTGCTGTGGACGATCTTCAAGGGCTGCTTCCCGTTCCTGGGCATGGTATTCGTGACGATGTTCCTGGTGTACGTGTTTCCGCAGCTGGTCTACTGGCTGCCGAACGTGTTCTACGGCAACTGAGCGAGGAAGGCTCCAGTGAATGCGGACGATCTCGTCGACGTCACCTCGCTCAGCGCGGCGGAGGCGCTCGCCGCGCTGCGGGAGGGACGTACGAGCGCCGAAGCGCTGGTCGGCGGGTTCCTGGCCCGGATCCGCGCCGACGAGGCGCGCGTCCAGGCTTGGGCGTTCATCGACGAGAATCGCGCCCTCGAGCAGGCGCGCAATGTGGACCGGGTGCGGCGCGAGGGTCACGCCATGGGCCCGCTGCACGGGCTGCCGGTGGGCATCAAGGACATCATTGACACCGCGGACATGCCCACCGAGGACGGCACCGTGCTGCACGCGGGACGCCGCCCCGACCATGATGCGGCGGTGGTCGAACGGCTGCGCTCGGCGGGCGCGATCATCCTCGGGAAAACCGTCACCACGGAGCTCGCCACCTACGCGCCGGGAAAGACGCGCAACCCCCACAACCCGGAGCACACGCCTGGCGGCTCGTCGAGCGGGTCTGCGGCCGCAGTCGCGGCGCACATGGTCCCGGTTGCGCTTGGCACGCAGACCAACGGCAGCGTGATCCGGCCCGCATCGTATTGCGGTGTTTACGGGTACAAGCCGACGTTCGGCCTGGTGCCGCGCTCCGGAATCCTCGAGCAGTCCCGGCCGATGGATCAGGTGGGCTTCATCGCGCGCACCGTCGAGGACCTCGCGATCATCGCCGAGCCGCTGATGGGATACGACGAGCGCGACGAGGCCACGCGCCCGATCGCGCGGCCCCGCCTGCGCGAGGTCGCGTTGCAGGAGCCGCCGCTGCCCCCGGTGTTCGCGTTCACAAGGACGCCGAACTGGGACGATGCCGAGGAGCAGACGCGGCTCGCGTTCGAGGAAGTCGCGCAGGCGCTGGGTGGGCAGTCGAAGCCCTTCAGCGTGCCCTCGGTGTTCCACGACGCCTGGCGCTGGCACGCGACGATCATGGAAGCCGACCTCGCGCGCAATTTCCACGAACTCTACGAGCGCGGCGGTGACCGGCTGAGCCCGTCGCTTCGCAGCCAGATCGAGCGCGGGCGGCGGGTGCCGGCAGTCGACTACAACAACGCGGTGGATCGCATCCGGGCAACGGGCATGGCGTTCGATGAAGTCTTCGATCGCTGCGATGCAATCCTCACCGCCGCGACGGCGGGGCCGGCCCCGCGTGGCCTCGAATCGACGGGCAGCCCGGCGTTCTGTACGCTGTGGACCTTCGCCGGCATGCCGGCGCTGACGCTGCCGCTGCTGCGCGCGGAAAACGGCATGCCCATGGGAATTCAGCTGGTCGGGCGCCGGGGGGACGATGCGAGGCTGCTGCGCACCGCCCGCTGGCTCGCGGGCTGGGTGCAGGATCTGGAGCCCGGCGCAAGCTGACAAAGGAGGCGACGATGCGGGGAAAAGTCTCAAAGATCGTAATGGGCCTGATCGCTCTGGCAATGGCGCTGGCGTTCTTTGCGCCGCCGGCCGTCAAACTGAAGGACCCGGCGATGATCGTCTTTCTCCTCATCGGGGTGGCGGCGATGGTCTACAACTTCATCGAGGTCGTGCGGGAGAAGGACGACGACTGATCGCCGACTGCCGCCCCGCGACGTCGGTATCGCCGCGGCACGGTAGCCCCGGCCGCAGGGAAGGTCCTGCGGAAAATGGGTGCAAGGAGGACACGATGCTGGTCAGCGAAATCCTGCGCATCAAGGGCAACGCGCTGTTCACCACCGCGCCGGACGCGCCAGTCCTGGACGCGGTCAAGGTGATGGCGCAGCACGACATCGGCTCGCTGGTGGTGATGGATCGAGGCCGGATGGCGGGGCTCGTCACGTTCGCCGAAGTGCTGAAGGCGCTGGCCGACCGCGCCGGCACGCTCGGCGACCTGCGGATCAGCGACGTCTGCGACGCCAGCCCGCTGGTCGCAGACCCTGGCCTCGACGTGATGGAGCTGCGCCGGGTCATGCTCGAGCGCCACGCCCGCTACGTCCCGGTGATGGACGGCACGACGCTCTCGGGCGTGGTCTCGTTCCACGACGTCGCCAAGGCGGTGTACGAGGAGCAGAGCTTCGAGAACCGGATGCTGAAGAGTTACATCACCGACGCCGGGAGCCAGTAGCGCGGCCGTCACGCCTGCAGGATGAACAACGCCGGACGCTTGTCGTAGCGATCGAAATTTCCGCCGCGCCAGTCGCGGATCGGACGCGACTCGACGCTTTCCGTGGCGGCGGTCAGGTCGGCGGCGACGGCAAGCCTCGTCTGCGGCGCGCAGGCCGCGATCAGCGCCTCCACCAACACGCGATTGCGGTAGGGCGTCTCGATGAAGAGTTGCGCGAACCCGGTCCGCCGCGACTCCGCTTCGAGCGCGCGGATTGCGTTGGCGCGCGCGTCGGCCTTGACCGGCAGATAGCCGTGGAACGCGAATCCCTGGCCGTTCATTCCCGACGCCATCAGCGCGAGGAGCAGCGACGACGGCCCGACCAGCGGGACGACGACGATTCCGTCGCGGTGTGCCGCGGCGACGACGAGTGCGCCCGGATCGGCAATCCCCGGGCATCCCGCATCCGACAGCAGGCCGACGTCGTGACCGGCGCGTGCCGGCGCGAGCAGCTCGGTGCAGCGGGCCGGCGACGGCGCGTCTCCGAGCTCGGCGATCGCGATGTCGCGGATCGGGATCGCCGGCGCGAGCGCCTTCAGGAACTGCCGGGCCGGCTTCGCGTTTTCGACGACGTAGTGGGCGAGGCCGCGCGCGATCGCGATCGTCCGCGCCGGCAGCACGTCCTCGGGCGCCGTCGCGCCGAGGAGACTGGGGACGAGGTAGAGCCGGCCCGGCATCGCGGCGCCGAGCGTCAACGCGGCGCGAGCACGGCGATGCCGGCGTCGCCGAGCATCGTCGTCAGGCGGATCAGCGGCAGGCCGATGAGCGCCGTCGGATCGTTGCTCTCGATGGCGTCGAACAGCGCGATGCCGAGCGCTTCGGACCGCACCGAGCCGGCGCAGTCGTACGGCTGTTCGCGCCGCAGGTAGGCCTCTATTTCGGCCGCCGTCAGCCGGCGGAACGTGCTGCGGACGTCGACCAGCGCGGTCCGGCAACGGCCGGTCGCCGCGTCGAGCACCGCAAGCCCGGTATGGAAGACGACGGTGCGGCCGGACAGCCGCGTGAGCTGCGCGAGCGCCGCCGCGTGGTCGCCGGGCTTGCCGATGTGCTCGCCGTCGCAGTCGGCGACCTGGTCGGAGCCGATGATCACCGCGTGCGGGTGTGCGCCTGCCACGGCGCGAGCCTTCGCTTCGGCGAGCCGGCAGGCGGCTGCCGCCGGCGTCTCGCCCGGGCGCGCCGATTCGTCGACGCCCGGCGCCGCGACCACGAAGGGCAGGCCGAGCCGCTCGAGGAGCGCGCGCCGGTACCGCGACGTCGACGCCAGAACCAGCGGCCGGGGGGGCGCGCGGGGATCGGTCGGTGAAGGGTTGGGCGTTGTTTTATCGGGCATTTTTGACACCAGGCGCGTTCGACGCTATTATCCAACGTTTTGACCGATCGGCCCAAGCCGCGTGGACGCGGCGGACGGCGGCGGCAACGGCACGCAGGGCGGGGGTGGCGGGATGTCCGGCCGACAGGCGGCAGCAGTTCGTCGCGACGGCACCATCGATGCATGGGCGCTGTCGGCGCGCAGCGGTGCCGTCGAAGGCGAGGTCGATGCGGCGAAGCTTGCGCGCGTCGCCGACAGGCTCGCGGAGCAGGATGTACCGGGGGCGAGCGCCGCCGTGCTGACGTGGCGAATCGCCGGCATCCGCGATGCGCTGGGACGCCCGGCGCTCGACGTTGCCATCGACGGCGAGGTGCCGCTCGAATGCCGGCGCTGTCTCGAACCGTTCGCCTGGCCGGTTTCGCAGCGGACGATGCTGCTGCTGGCGAAGGACGAGCGGGAGCTCGCGAAGCTCGACGACGACGACGAGCACGAGGTGGTGCTGGCGTCGGCGCCGCTCGACCCGCTGGTGCTGGTCGAGGACGAATTGCTGCTTTCGCTGCCGTTCGCGCCACTGTGCGAGCGCCCGGAGTGCACGGGTGCCGCGCCGGCGATGGCAGCGGGCAGGGAAAGCGCGTTCGGCGCGCTGGAAGCATGGAAGCCGGCGCCGAAACGTCGCAAGTGACGATCACGAATCGCAGGAAACACGACAGGAGAGCCTCATGGCCGTACAGCAGAACAAGAAGTCGCCGTCCAAGCGCGGGATGCACCGCGCGCACGATTTCCTGACCGCGCCGGCGCTGGCCGTCGAACCGGTCACCGGCGAGGCGCACCTGCGCCACCACATCAGCCCGACCGGGTTCTACCGCGGCAAGAAGATCGTCAAGACCAAGGCCGACGAGTAACGCGCCACGCGCCGCCTTCCGCCGCGCGGGAGGTGACGGGCGCAGGCGCGCCGGCAGCGGACGTTTCACTCCGGTAAACTGCCGGCTCGCGCTGGCGGCCGCGCGCGTCCTTGCACAACGACAACAGGCGACAAGCCGATCCCGAGATGCCGGTCACGGTAGCCGTCGACGCGATGGGGGGCGACCACGGTCCGTCCGTCACGCTGCCCGCGGCGCTCAAGTTTCTCGAAGCCACACCCGATGCCCGGTTGATCGCCGTCGGCCTCGAAGGGCCGCTCCGGGACACGCTGGCGAAGCTGAAGTCGCCGGCGAAAGCGCGGCTCTCGATCCACGCCGCGACCGAGGTCGTCGAGATGCACGAGCCTCCCGCCGATGCGCTGCGGCGGAAGAAGGACTCGTCGATGCGGGTCGCGGTCAACCTGGTCAAGGACGGCACCGCGCAAGCCTGCGTGTCGGCCGGCAACACCGGCGCGCTGATGGCGATCTCGCGATTCGTGCTGAAGACGCTGCCCGGTGTCGACCGGCCGGCGATCGCATCGCAACTGCCGACGAAGACCGGCGTGGCGACCGTGCTCGACCTCGGCGCCAACGTCAACTGCACGCCGGAACAGCTCGTCCAGTTCGCGGTGATGGGCTCGGCGCTGGTGGCCGCCGTCGACGGGATCGAGCGCCCGACGGTCGGCCTCCTCAACGTCGGCGAAGAGGACATCAAGGGCAACGCCCTCGCCAAGCAGACCGCCGAGCTGCTGAAGACGGCCGGGCTCAATTTTTTCGGCAACGTCGAAGGCAACGACATCTACAAGGGCACCACCGACGTCGTCGTCTGCGATGGCTTCGTCGGCAACGTGATGCTGAAAGCGTCCGAGGGCCTGGTGCAGATGCTCTACGAATTCCTCAAGGCCGAGTTCACGCGCAATCCGCTGCGCAAGCTCGCGGCGTTGGCGGCCTATCCGGCGCTGATGGCGTTCAGGCGGCGGATCGACCCGCGGCGGCACAACGGCGCCACGCTGATCGGCCTGAAGGGCGTGGTGGTGAAGAGCCACGGCGGCGCCGACGTGCTGGCATTCCAGTCGGCGATCGCGAAGGCCTACGCCGAAGCGACGCACGGCGTGCTCGAGCGCATCGCGCAGCGGATGGCCGCGATGCCTGTGCTCGCCCGCGACGCCGCTCCGGCCCCGGCCGTGGTGCCCGATGCCTAGCCGGATCGCCGGCACCGGCAGCTACCTGCCGGCGCACGTGCTGACCAACCACGAACTCGCGCGGCGGGTCGACACCAGCGACGCCTGGATCCGGGCGCGCACCGGGATTCGCGAGCGGCGGATCGCCGCGCCGGCCGAGCAGACGAGCGACCTCGCGCTGCACGCCGCGCGCGCTGCGCTCGACGCCGCCGGCATCGTGCCCGCCGACGTCGACCTCATCGTGGTCGCGACGACGACACCCGACATGGTGTTCCCGTCGACGGCGTGCATACTGCAGGCCAAGCTCGGCGCGAAAGGCGGGCCGGCGTTCGACGTGCAGGCGGTGTGCAGCGGCTTCGTCTATGCGCTGACGCTCGCCGACAAGATGGTCGCGTCCGGTGCCGCGCGCAATGCGCTGGTCGTCGGCGCCGAGATCTATTCGCGGATCCTCGACTGGGACGACCGCGGCACCTGCGTCCTGTTCGGCGACGGCGCCGGCGCCGTGGTGCTCGTGCCGACGTCCGAACCGGGAATCCTGTCGTCGCACCTGCACGCGGACGGCAGCTATCGGGACCTGCTGTGCGTGCCGGGATCGCTGTCGGAAGGGCAGGTCACCGGGACGCCGTTCGTACGGATGGACGGCGGCGCCGTGTTCAAGTTCGCGGTCAAGGTCATGGCCGACGTCGCCCGCGAGGCGCTCGCCGCCAACGAGCTTCCGTTCAGCGCCATCGACTGGCTGGTCCCGCATCAGGCCAACATCCGGATCATCGAAGCGACGGCGAAGAAGCTCGACGTGCCGATGAGCCGCATCGTGACGACGGTCGAACGTCATGCGAACACGTCGGCGGCGTCGATTCCGCTGGCGCTCGACGAGGCCGCGCGCGACGGCCGGATCGCCGCCGGCCAGCACGTGCTGCTGCTCGCCGTCGGCGGCGGGTTCACCTGGGGTTCCGTTCTTCTGAAATGGTGAGGCGATGAAGCTCGCATTCGTGTTTCCCGGGCAGGGCTCGCAGTCGATCGCAATGATGGCCGGGTTCGACGGCCATCCGTCGGTGCGGGCGACGTTCGACGAGGCGTCGGCGGTGCTCGGGCAGGACCTGTGGGCGCTCGTCACCGACGGGCCCGACGCCGACCTCAACCGGACGGTGAACACGCAGCCGGTGATGCTGACTGCCGGGATCGCCGTGTGGCGCGCATGGCAGGCGGCGGGCGGGCCGCTGCCGGCCGTTGTCGCCGGGCATAGCCTAGGCGAATACACGGCGCTGGTCGCCGCCGGGGCGCTCGCGTTCGCCGACGCGCTGCCGCTCGTCCGCTTTCGCGCGCAGGCGATGCAGGACGCAGTGCCGCCCGACGTCGGGGCAATGGCGGCGATTCTCGGCCTCGATGCCGTCGCCGTCGCCGCCGCCTGCGCGGAAGCGGCGCAGGGCGAAGTGGTCGAGCCGGTCAATTTCAACACGCCGGAGCAGATCGTCATTGCCGGGCACCGGGCGGCTGTCCTGCGCGCGATCGATGCGGCGACCGCGCGTGGTGCGAAGCGTGGCGTGCTGTTGCCGGTGTCGGCGCCGTTCCACAGCTCGCTGCTCAAGCCCGCGGCGTTGCGGCTCGAGACGAAGCTCGCCACGGTGGCGATCGCGCCGCCGGCGCTACCCGTGCTGCACAATGTCGACGTGCAGGAGAAGTCGACGCCGGACGCGATTCGCGTCGCGCTGGCGCAGCAGGCGGCAAGTCCGGTGCGCTGGGTGCAGACGATAGAGGCGTTCGCAGCGCGCGGGGTCACCCACGTCGTCGAATGTGGCCCGGGTCGAGTGCTTGCGGGCCTCAACCGGCGGATCGCGCGCGAGTTGAAGAGCTTTGCGCTCGACAATGGCACCGACCTCGATGCCGCACGGGCGGCGCTGACCGGCTGAAGACGCGACGACGGGAGGAGCGATGGCGCAGCAGACACTCGCAGGGCAGGTCGCCCTCGTCACCGGGGCGACGCGTGGCATCGGCAAGGCGATCGCACTGGCGCTGGCGGCGGACGGCGCGACCGTCGTCGGCACGGCGACGACAGACGACGGCGCCGCGGCGATCAGCGCGTATCTCGCAGCCGCGGGCAACGCCGGCACCGGGCTCAAGCTCGACGTCAGCGATCGCGTTTCGGTCGAATCGGCGCTGGCCGCGATCGACGCGCGGTTCGGCGCCATCGGCATCCTCGTCAACAACGCCGGCATCACCCGCGACAACCTGCTGCTGCGGATGAAGGACGACGAGTGGGACGCGATCATGGCGACCAACCTCAAGCCGGCATTCCGCCTCGCCAAGGCCGTGCTGCGCGGGATGATGAAGGCGCGCACGGGCCGCATCATCCAGATCGGCTCGATCGTCGGCGCGAGCGGCAACGCGGGCCAGGCGAACTATGCGGCGGCGAAGGCGGCGCTGGTGGGCTTCACCAAGTCGCTCGCGCAGGAGGTCGGCAGCCGCAACATCACCGTCAATTGCGTGGCGCCGGGTTTCGTCGACACCGACATGACGAAGGCGTTGCCTGACGCGCAGCGCGAGAAGCTGCTGGAGCGGATTCCGCTGGGGCGGCTCGGTGCGCCCGAGGACATCGCGCACGCCGTCGCCTTCCTTGCCTCGCCACGGGCGGCCTACATCACGGGCGCGACGCTGCACGTCAACGGCGGGATGTACATGGTGTGACCCGGCGGCGGAGCCGGCCGGCTTCCGCCCCCGCAAATCCCGGTTTTGGCGGGCCGGCCGGTTCTGGTAAAATCTGCCGGTTTACTCAAAAGACATCCCGGTTCGGGAGGAGGCGCATGGAAAACATCGAGCAGCGGGTGAAAAAGATCGTCGCCGAGCAGTTGGGCGTCAACGAGGCCGAAATCAAGAACGAATCGTCGTTCGTCGACGACCTCGGCGCCGACTCGCTCGATACGGTCGAGCTCGTGATGGCCCTCGAAGAAGAGTTCGAGACCGAGATTCCGGACGAGGAAGCCGAAAAGATCACGACCGTCCAGCAGGCGGTCGACTACATCAGCTCCCACCTCAAGAAGTAGTTTCCGCGGCCGCGGCGGGCGCCGCCCGCCGGCCGGCCGGTCCGCCGCGCGGCCGGCGCCTGGGCGTGCGTGGCCGCCGTTGCCTGCGTGCCGGCTCCCGCCGCCCATCTCACGACTCTCCCGCCGCTTCGTCCCGCCATGAGCCGCCGCCGCGTTGTCGTCACCGGATTGGGGATCGTGTCGCCCGTCGGCAACGGAATCGTGCCGGCATGGGAGGCGATCCTCGCCGGACGCTCGGGCATCGGGCCGATCACGCGCTTCGACGCGTCGACGTTTCCCGCGCGGATCGCGGGCGAGGTCAAGGATTTCGACGTGGGGCAGTACCTGTCGGCGAAGGAAGCGCGCCGCTACGACACGTTCATCCATTTCGGTCTCGTGGCGACGATGGAGGCGATCAAGGACGCCGGGCTCGAAGGCTATTCGGGCGACATGGAGCGCGTCGGCGTGTCGATCGGCTCCGGCATCGGCGGGCTGCCGCTGATCGAGGAAACCGCGCGCGCGTTCGCAGAAGGTGGCGTGCGCAAGATCAGCCCGTTCTTCGTTCCCGGATCGATCATCAACATGATCTCCGGCCTCGTTTCGATCCAGTACGGCTACAAGGGCCCGAACCTGTCGACGGTCACCGCGTGCTCGACGGCGAACCACAGCATGGGCGAGGCGGCGCGGCTGATCGAGTACGGCGACGCCGACGTGATGGTCGCCGGCGGCGCGGAATCGACGGTCAGCCCGCTCGGCGTGGGTGGCTTCTGCGCCGCACGCGCGCTGTCGACGCGCAACGACGACCCGGCCACCGCGAGCCGGCCGTGGGACGTCGACCGCGACGGCTTCGTGCTGGGCGAAGGCGCGGGTGTGCTGGTGCTCGAGGAATACGAGCACGCGAAGGCGCGCGGCGCGAGGATCTACTGCGAGCTCGCCGGCTACGGGATGTCGGCCGACGCCCACCACATCACGGCGCCGCCCGAAGACGGCGACGGCGCCCGGCGCAGCATGCTGAACGCGCTGAAGAACGCGCGCATGGCTCCCGCCGACATCGACTACATCAACGCCCACGGTACGTCGACGCCGGTCGGCGACGTCGCCGAGTGCGTCGCGGTCAAGCGCGCGTTCGGCGACCATGCTTTGAGGCTCGCCGTCAGCTCGACCAAGTCGATGACCGGCCATCTGCTCGGCGCCGCCGGCGGTGTCGAGGCCGTGTTCACGGTGCTGGCGATCCGCGACCAGATCGCGCCGCCGACGGCGAACCTCATCCGCCAGGACCCGCAGTGCGACCTCGATTTCGTCCCGCTCAAGGCGCGGAAGATGGCGATCGGCGGCGCGATGTCCAACTCGTTCGGCTTCGGCGGCACCAACGCCACGCTCGTCTTCCGTCAACTCCAGCCCAACCCCTGACCGTCACCGGGGCGGCTTGTCCGTTCCGCCGGCAACACCATGGCACTGATCGTCCAGAAATACGGCGGCACGTCCGTCGGCAGCACCGACCGGATCAAGAACGTCGCCCGCCGCGTCGCCCACTACCACCGCCAGGGCCATCAGCTCGTCATCGTCGTGTCTGCGATGAGCGGCGAAACCAACCGGTTGCTGGCGCTGGCGAAGGAATTGTCGGCCGATCCCAATCCACGCGAGCTCGACGTCGTCGCGGCGACGGGCGAGCAGGTGACGATCGGCCTCCTTGCGATCGCGCTGGAGACGATGGGGATCAAGGCGAAGTCCTACACCGGCGGCCAGGTGAAGATCCTGACCGACAACGCGTTCACCAAGGCGCGGATCCTGTCCATTGACGACGCGGCGATGCGCGCCGACCTCGATGCCGGCGCCGTCGTCATCGTCGCCGGGTTCCAGGGCGTCGACACCGAAGGCAACATCACTACGCTCGGACGCGGCGGCTCCGACACCTCCGGCGTCGCGCTGGCGGCGGCGCTCAACGCGGCCGAATGCCAGATCTACACCGACGTCGACGGCGTCTACACGACCGACCCGCGGATCGTCCCCGAGGCGCGGCGCCTGGACACCGTCACGTTCGAGGAAATGCTGGAGATGGCGAGCCTCGGGTCGAAGGTGCTGCAGATCCGCTCGGTCGAGTTCGCCGGCAAGTACAAGGTGAAGCTGCGGGTGCTGTCGTCGTTCGAGGACCCGGAGTCGACGTCGAAGGGCACGCTGATCACGTTCGAGGAAAACCACGACATGGAACAGGCGATCATTTCAGGCATCGCGTTCACGCGCGACGAAGCCAAGATCTCGGTAATGGGCGTCGAGGACAAGCCCGGCGTTGCCTACGCAATCCTCGGGCCGATCGCGGAGGCGAACGTCGACGTCGACATGATCGTGCAGAACATCGGCGCGTCGGGCCACACCGACTTCTCGTTCACCGTCAACCGCGCCGAATACCAGAAGGCGCTCGACGTTCTCGGCCGCGAGCGGGGCAAGGTGTTCATCAAGGCGCGCGAGATCATCGGCGACAACCGGATCTGCAAGGTGTCGGTCGTCGGCATCGGCATGCGCTCGCACACCGGTATCGCCAGCAAGATGTTCAAGTCGCTCGCCGACGAGGGCATCAACATCCAGATGATCTCGACCTCCGAAATCAAGATCTCGGTGGTGATCGACGAGAAATATCTCGAACTCGCGGTGCGCGTGCTGCATCGGACATTCGAACTGGACAAGGCGCCGGAAGCAGCCTAAGGTCCCGTTTTTTCGGCGTTTTTTGCGAGCCTTCGTTTGACGGCGCAGCTCGCGGCGCGCTAGAATCGTGTGCTTGTACGGAGACGTGGCCGAGTGGTCGAAGGCACTCCCCTGCTAAGGGAGCATACGCCCAAAAAGGTGTATCCAGGGTTCGAATCCCTGCGTCTCCGCCACCTCCTCGACGTATCGCCGGTGGTTGGCGCGGCGACCGGCGACGGGATCTCCGCTTCGTTGACGGATTTGCCCGCGCGGCGACCCGGCCTGCTTCAGTTCGCCGTGATTGCCGCAGTACGCGGTCGTTGCGGTGTGGTTCCCGGCCACGTTTCGGCAGCACCGATGTGATGACCGCGGATAGTCCGGCGCAAACGATCCTCGATCTGCTGACCTCGCAGCGCGAACGGCGCGGGCCGGCGGTCGCCCTCATGGCGCCGGGCCGGCAGCCCGTCTCGTATGCCGCGCTACATGCGGCGGTCGAGCGCGCCGGCGAGACGCTGACCGCGATCGGCCTGGGCCGTGGCCACAGGATCGCGGTCGCGCTGCCCGACGGGCTCGACGCTGCGATCGGAATCGTTGCGGCAATGGCCTGCTCGACCTGTGCTCCGCTGAGCCGCAGTCTCGACCGCGACACGAGCACTTCGCTGTTCGCGCGGCTCCGGATCGACGCGCTGATCGTCGCCGAGGACGACGCGTCGCCGGTCGGCGCGGCCGCAGCCGCCGCCGGCGTGCCGGTGGTGCGGCTGTCGCCCGGCGCCGGCCTGCTCGCGCCGCGCGCCGACCCGATGCGGCCGCCGGTGGCGCGCACGCGACCGCGGCCGGACGACGTCGCGTTGCTGATGCAGACCTCTGGCACGACGTCCGGGCCCAAGATCGTGCCGCTCACGCATCGCGCGGTGCTCTGGGCCGCACGTCAGCAGCCGCTCGTTCCCGGCGACCGTTTCCTGTGCGTTTCGCCGTTGCGCACGAAGAGCGGCCTCGGGCTTGGCGTGCTGGCGCCGCTGGCGGCCGGCGCGAGCACGGTGCTCACGCCGGGCTTCGACGCCGCAGTTTTCTTCCGATGGCTGGCCGAGTTCAATGCGACTTGCTTCTCGGCGAGCCCCACCGTGCACGCCTCGATCCTCGACGAATTGCGCAGCCGCGCGCCCGTGGTGCCGGCCTCGCTGCGGTTCGTGCGCTCGAGCAGCAACGGGATGTCGGGCGCGATGCAGGAGGCGCTGGAATCGGCGCTGGGGGTGCCGGTGATCCAAGGCTACGGGTCGACCGAAGGTGGCCTCATCGCGCAGGACTCGCTGCCGCCCGGGCGGCGGCGGGCGGGCTCCGTCGGGATCCCGCGCGGCACCGACATCACGATCCGGGGCGAGCGGGGCGATGACCAGCCGGCCGGCTCGGTCGGCGAAATCCTTGTCCGCGGTCCGGCCGTCTTCCGCGGTTACGAGTGCGACCCGGAGGCGAATCGGCTCGCGTTCGACGCGCATTGGTTTCGCACCGGCGACCTCGGCCGCTTCGACGCGGACGGCTACCTGTTCATCGTCGGCCGGGTCAGCGAACTCATCAACCGCGGCGGGCTCAAGATCTCGCCGGCCGAAGTCGACGCGGTGCTGATGCGGCACCCGGCGGTGCGCGATGCCGCAACCGCGGGCGTTTCGCACCCGACGCTCGGGGAGGACGTCGTGTCGGCGGTGATCCTGCACGACGGTGCATCGATCAAAGGAGATGAGCTGCGCGATCATGCGATTCGGCACCTCGCGCCGTTCATGGTGCCGAGCTCGGTCTTGCCGGTCGGCGAATTCCCGCGCAATGCGTTGGGCAAGGTGCGGCGCGAGGCGCTGGCCGATCTGCTCCGAGAGCGGCTCCGTACGGACATCGTCCCGCTGCGGGATGCGGAGGAAGAGTTGATCGCCGGCATCTTCGAGTCGCTGCTCGATGTTCACCGCGTCGGGGCGCACGACAATTTCTTTGCGCTCGGGGGCGATTCGTTGCGCTCCGTGCAGGCGCTCGCGCGGATCTGCGCGCAGACCGGCGTCGAGATGGATCCGCTCGCGCTGTTCGAAGGGCCGACGGTCGAGCAGCTCGCCCAGCGGCTGCGGACGACGCGAGCCGCGCCGCTGCCGCCGGCTACCGCGGCGCCGCCGCTCGTTCGACGGGCGCGTCGGAAGCA
>JBDTVU010000006.1:0-54290 GCA_040007035.1 Betaproteobacteria bacterium
CGCTGACGCCGGCCTGGCCGGAAACGAGAACGGCGCCCGCGGGCGCCGTTCTTCATCGTGCCCGCCGGCAGCGGCCGGCGGCGACGGGACGATCAGGTGCAGGTGATCGTCGCGGTCGCCGTCTGCCGCGGATTGCCCTGGTCGTAGATCGTTACCGTCCATGTCCCGGTCGTCAGGCCCGAGACGGTGGCAACCCCGGCGGTGATCGCGGGCGGCGAAGCGGGCGTCGGTGTGACGATCACACTGTAGCTCGGGGTGCCGCCGGCAGCGACGAACGTAAAAGTCTTGCCCGGGCACGAAGCCGCTGATACGGTCGTCGGGGCAATCACCAGCGTCGGCGTCGGCGTCGGCGGCGTCGGCGGCGTCGGCACGATCGACCCCGGCGAATTGGTCACCGTCGGCGAGTTGCCGGACGGGAGCGTGCGGCCCGTCGCGTCGGTGATCGCATAGGTCAGGTTCACGAAGCACGTGCCGTTGGTGATCGTGTCGAAGCCGCCGCCGTTGGTCAGGACCGGGACGCCGGTCAGGCTGACCGCATCGGGGAAGCTCGGCCGGACCTGGTACGGCGGCGTGCCGCCGAAGATGTAGTGGGTCACGCGCGCGCCGAAGGAGCAGACGTCCTTCAGCGGGCCGGTGATCGTGGTGTTGCCGCTCGGGATCACCGACAGGACCGCGCTGCCGTCGGTGACCTGCTGGATCGTGAACTGCCCCGTGACCTGGTTGCCGGTCGTGACGTCGGTCGCGCGGATGGAACCGACCTGCGTCACTGCGTTGACCGGGATGGACAGTCCGACGCTGGCCGTGCCGTTGGCGTCGGTCACGACCGTCAGCGTCTGCACCAGCGGCGTTGCCGGATTGGAGCTCTGGATGCCGAAGGTGCCGGCGATCACGTCGAACCGCACCTGCCGGCCGGGAATCCCGGCGCCGGTCGGGCCGGTGACAACGACCGTCGCGGTGCCGGTGCCGCCGGAGCACATGTTGCCGGCGTTCGTGGTCCCCGCCGGGCAATCGGTGTTCGGCGTCACGGTGATGAGGTTCGGCAGCAGCGGCGCCGGCTTCACGCTGACCTGGGCGATGAACGTGGTGCCGGCGGAGTCCTGGACGGTGATGTTGACCGTCGTGTCGGCGGCGACCGCGTTCGGCAGCAGCAGCACCGTCGTGCCGGCGACGGCCTGCGCGACCGGAAGCACCGTCGTGTTGCTCGAGAACGCGCGATACGGGTCCACGCCGCCGGAAACGGTCAGCGTCGCCGGCGTGCCCTGATACGCGGTCGAGAAGACCGGAAGGACCTGCAGTGCCGCGGGGATCGGCGGCGTCGGCGAATACGGATTGTTCGGCGCCCCGCTGCCGCCGCCGCACGCGCTCAGCACGAGCATCCCGGTGAGGGCGACGAGGCCGGCGAGGGGTCGGAGCCAGGCGGCGAGCGAGCGGTGATCCATCATGGCGGAATCCTGATGATGATGTCCTAAAGATGCCGGTGCCGGATGCGGTTTTGGACGCTGCAACAAGCATCTAGCCGATTTTGTTCAGATTAAAGCCTAAGAGGCCCCCGGCGCAAGTGCTTTGCCCCGGTTAAACCGACCATTCGGCGGTTCGTGTTGCGCCGGCAGCCATACCGGCACCCGGATGCCTTGCCGCATTGCAGCATCAGGGCTAGTATTTGCGGGTTTCGCCCGAATCCGGGGAAACGCAGGGCCGGACGCATCCGGCAGGGCGCGCGGCCGAACATTTCTTGCAGCGAGGTCATCGTGGAAGACGGTTCCGAGGGACAACGGCATCTGCCTCCGGCACGCCAGGGGATGTACGACCCGGCGAACGAGCACGACGCGTGCGGGCTCGGCTTCATCGCGCACATCAAGGGCCGGAAAAGCCACGCGATCGTCACCCAGGGGCTGTCGATCCTCAAGAATCTCACCCACCGGGGCGCGACCGGTGCCGATCCTCTGCAGGGCGACGGCGCCGGCATCCTGATCCAGATTCCCGACGCGTTCCTGCGCAAAGTCTGCGGACGCCAGGGACTGACGCTGCCGGCGATCGGTCATTACGGCGTCGGCATGGTGTTCCTGCCGAAGGAGCCGGCGTCGCGTCGCGCCTGCGAACAGGAGATCGAGCGCGCCGTCGCCGGCGAAGGGCAGATCCTGCTCGGATGGCGCGACGTGCCGACCGACAACAGCGGGCTGTCCGAGCAGACGAAGCTCGTCGAGCCGGTGATCCGCCAAGTGTTCATCGCCCGCGGCGCGACCGACATGGACCGCGACGCGCTCGAGCGCAAGCTCTACATCATCCGCAAGAAGTCCGGCCACGCGATCCAGGCGCTGCAACTGAAGCACGGCAAGGAGTTCTACGTGCCGTCGATGTCGTCGCGCACGATCGTCTACAAGGGGATGCTGCTGGCGCACCAGGTCGGCGAGTACTTCCTCGACCTGAAGGACGAAGGCATGGTGTCGGCGCTGGCGATGGTCCACCAGCGGTTTTCGACCAACACGTTCCCGACCTGGGACCTTGCGCACCCGTTCCGCCTCGTCTGCCACAACGGCGAGATCAACACGCTGCGCGGCAACGTCAACTGGATCCGCGCCCGCCAGCACGGCATCGCCAGCACGGTGCTGGGCGAGGACCTCGACAAGATCTGGCCGCTGATCTACGACGGGCAATCCGATTCGGCGTCGTTCGACAACGCGCTCGAGCTGCTGGTGATGGGCGGCTACCCGCTGGCGCACGCGATGATGCTGATGATTCCCGAAGCCTGGGCCGGCAATCCGCTGATGGACGAGGACCGCCGCGCGTTCTACGAATACCACGCTGCGCTGATGGAGCCGTGGGACGGCCCGGCGGCGATGGCGTTCACCGACGGCAGGCAGATCGGCGCTACGCTCGACCGCAACGGGCTGCGGCCGGCGCGGTTCATCGTCACCGACGACGACTACGTGGTGATGGCCTCCGAAGTCGGCGTGCTCGACATCCCCGAGCGCAAGATTATCAAGAAGTGGCGTCTGCAGCCGGGCAAGATGCTGCTGGTCGACACCGAGCAGGGCCGGATCATCGACGACGACGAGCTGAAGCGTGCGCTGGCCACGGCGAAACCGTACCGCGGCTGGATCGAGCGCTCGCGGATCGCGCTCGAAGCCCTGCCGGAACCGGCGCCGCCGCAGCGCTCGGAAGTGCCGTTGCTCGACCGCCAGCAGGCGTTCGGCTACACGCAGGAGGACATCAAGGTCATCCTCACGCCGATGGCGCAGGCGGGCGAGGAGCCGACCGGCTCGATGGGCAACGACGCCGCGCTGCCGGTGCTGTCCAGCCAGCCGAAGTCGCTGTACGCGTACTTCAAGCAGTTGTTCGCGCAGGTGACGAACCCGCCGATCGACCCGATCCGCGAGGAGCTCGTGATGTCGCTGGTCACGTTCATCGGGCCGCGGCCGAACCTGCTCGGCATCGACGAGATCGACCCGCCGCGGCGGCTGGAGGCGCAGCAGCCGATCCTCACCGCCGACGCGATGGAGAAGATTCGCCACATCGGCCTGTTCACCGGTACCGCGTTCCAGGCGTATGAGCTCGACATCTGCTATCCGGCGGCGTGGGGCGCCAACGGAATGGAGGCGGCGCTGGCGTCGCTCTGCGCCGAGGCCGAGGACGCGATCCATCTCGGCTACAACATCCTGATCCTGTCCGATCGCATGGTGTCGGCCGATCTGATGCCGGTGCCGGCGCTGCTGGCGACGGCGGCGGTCCACCAGCATCTCGTCCGCAAGGGCCTGCGCACCAGCACCGGCCTCGTCGTCGAGACCGGATCCGCGCGCGAAGTCCACCATTTCGCGCTGCTCGCCGGCTACGGTGCCGAAGCGATCCACCCCTATCTCGCGCTGGAGACGCTGGAGCGCCTCGCCGAGGCGACGCCGGGCGCTGCGGCCGGAGAGTCGACGTACCGCTACATCAAGGCGCTCAGCAAGGGCCTGTACAAGGTGATGTCGAAGATGGGCATCTCCACGTACCAGTCGTACTGTGGCGCGCAGATCTTCGAGGCAGTCGGCCTGCAGAAGGCGTTCGTCGACAAGTACTTCACCGGCACCGCCAGCAACGTCGAGGGGATCGGGCTGTTCGAGGTCGCCGAGGAGGCCGCGCGGCTGCACGCCGCAGGCTTCGGCGCCGATCCGCTGCTCGCCAACGCGCTGGATGCCGGCGGCGAGTACCAGTACCGGATCCGCGGCGAGGACCACATGTGGACGCCGGACTCGATCGCGAAGCTGCAGCACGCGGCGCGGGCGGGAAGCTACCGCACCTACCAGGAGTACGCGGCGCTGATCAACGACCAGTCGCAGTCGATGAAGACGCTGCGCGGCCTGTTCGAGTTCCGCTACGCGCAGGTGCCGGTGCCGCTGGCGGAGGTCGAGCCGGCGTCTTCGATCGTCAAGCGGTTCAGCACCGGCGCGATGAGCCTGGGCTCGATCTCGACCGAAGCGCACACGACGCTCGCGGTGGCGATGAACCGCATCGGCGGCAAGTCGAACACCGGCGAGGGCGGCGAGGACGCGCATCGCTATCCGCTGATCAAGGCCGGTGAAACGCTGAAGTCGCGGATCGAGAGTGCCGTCGTCGACATTCCGCTGAAGGAAGGCGATTCGCTGCGCTCGAAGATCAAGCAGGTGGCGTCGGCGCGCTTCGGCGTGACAGCGGAGTACCTCGTGTCGGCCGACCAGATCCAGATCAAGATGGCGCAGGGCGCGAAGCCGGGCGAGGGCGGGCAGCTCCCCGGCCACAAGGTCTCCGAGTACATCGCCAGGCTTCGCTTCTCGGTGCCGGGCGTCGGCCTGATCTCGCCGCCGCCGCACCACGACATCTACTCGATCGAGGACCTGGCGCAGCTGATCCACGACCTCAAGAACGCGAACCCGCAGGCGTCGATTTCGGTGAAGCTGGTGTCCGAGACGGGCGTGGGCACGGTCGCGGCCGGCGTGGCGAAGGCAAAGGCCGACCACGTGACGATCGCCGGCCACGACGGCGGCACCGGCGCCTCGCCGGTGTCGTCGATCAAGCACGCCGGCACGCCGTGGGAGCTCGGCCTCGCCGAGACGCAGCAGACGCTGGTGCTGAACCGGCTGCGCGGGCGCATCGCCGTGCAGGTCGACGGCCAGATCAAGACCGGCCGCGACGTCGTCATCGGCGCAATGCTGGGCGCCGACGAGTTCGGCTTCTCGACCGCGCCGCTGGTCGTCGCCGGCTGCATCATGATGCGCAAGTGCCACCTCAACACCTGCCCGGTCGGCGTCGCGACGCAGGATCCGGTGCTGCGGAAGAAGTTCTCGGGGCAGCCCGAGCACGTCGTCAACTTCTTCTTCTTCGTCGCCGAAGAGGCGCGCGAGCTGATGGCGAAGCTCGGCATGCGCACCTTCGACGAGCTGATCGGCCGCGCGGACCTGCTCGACATGAAGAAGGGGGTCGCGCACTGGAAGGCCCGCGGCCTCGATTTCACGCGGGTGTTCTTCCAGCCGCAGATGCCGGCCGATGTCGCGCGGCACCAGTGCGAGGAACAGGATCACGGGCTCGCGGGCGCGCTCGACCACGCGCTGATCGCGGCGTCGGCGCCTGCGCTCGACAAGCGGCAGCCGGTGCGCCTCACGTACCGGATCCGCAACGCGCACCGCTCGGTCGGCGCGATGCTGTCCGGCACGATCGCCCGCAAGTACGGCCACGCCGGCCTGCCCGAGGACACGATCCATGTCGCCTTCGACGGCATCGCCGGCCAAAGCTTCGGCGCGTTCCTTGCGCGTGGTGTCACCTTCGAGCTGCAGGGCGCCACCAACGACTACGTCGGCAAGGGATTGTCCGGCGGGCGGGTGGTCGTGTATCCGGACCCGGCCTGCCCGGCGAAGCCCGAGGAAAACATCGTCGTCGGCAACACGGTGTTGTACGGCGCGATCGACGGCGAAGCCTATTTCCGCGGCGTCGCCGGCGAGCGCTTCTGCGTGCGCAATTCGGGTGCGGCGGCGGTCGTCGAGGGCACCGGCGACCACGGCTGCGAGTACATGACCGGCGGCACCGTCGTTGTGCTCGGCCGCACCGGCCGCAACTTCGCTGCCGGGATGAGCGGCGGCATCGCCTACGTCTACGACGACGACGGCACGTTCGCGAACCGCTGCAACGCTGCGATGGTGGCGCTGGAGCCCGTCCTCGCCGAGGCCGAACAGGCGGCGGCGGAGAAGGAGCTCGTCGCGGCAGGCAAGGGACGCCTGAAGCACGCCGGCCGGTCGGACGAGGCGCTGCTGCGCGAGCTGGTCGAGCGGCATCTGCGCTTCACCGGCAGCACGCGCGCGCTCGCCGTGCTCGACGACTGGGAGGCGGCGCGCGGCCGGTTCGTCAAGGTGTTCCCGAACGAATACAAGCGGGCGCTGGGCGAGATGCACGCCAGGCAGTCGGCGGCGAAGCCGGCGGCGTCGGCCAAGCAGAAAGAGGCGGCCTGAGATGGGCAAGATCACCGGCTTCATGGAGTTGCAGCGGATCCGGGAAGTGGCGCTGCCCACGGCCGAGCGCGTGCACAACTACCGCGAGTTCGTGCTCGCGCTGAAGGACGACGAGGCGTCGGCGCAGGGCGCGCGCTGCATGGATTGCGGAATCCCGTTCTGCCAGACCGGCTGCCCGGTCAACAACGTCATCCCGGACTGGAACGACCTCGTTTACAAGGAGCAATGGCGGGCGGCGCTCGACGTGCTGCACTCGACGAACAACTTTCCCGAGTTCACCGGCCGCGTCTGCCCCGCGCCGTGCGAGGCCGCGTGCACGCTCAACATCAACGACGACGCCGTCGGCATCAAGTCGATCGAGCACTTCATCATCGACAAGGGCTGGGAGGAAGGCTGGGTCGTACCGCTGCCGCCGGCGACGAAGACCGGGCGCCGCGTCGCCGTCGTCGGCTCCGGCCCCGCCGGGCTCGCCTGCGCGCAGCAGCTCGCGCGCGCCGGTCACGACGTTGTCCTGTTCGAGAAGGCCGACCGCATCGGCGGGCTGCTCCGCTACGGGATTCCCGATTTCAAGATGGAGAAGAACCTGATCGACCGGCGGATGGCGCAGATGTCGATCGAGGGCGTCCTGTTCCGGCCCGGCGTCGAAGTCGGCAAGGATGTCTCGGCGCGCCAGCTCTTGGAGGAGTTCGACGCCGTCGCGCTGGCCGGCGGCGCCGAGTTGTCGCGCGACCTGCCCGTCCCCGGACGCGAGCTCGCCGGCGTCCATTTCGCGATGGAGTTCCTGCCGCAGCAGAACAGGGTCGTCGCCGGCGACACGGCGCCGGGCCAGATCGTCGCCACCGGCAAGCATGTCGTCGTGATCGGCGGCGGCGACACCGGATCGGACTGCGTCGGCACGTCGAACCGGCAGGGCGCGAAATCGGTCACCCAGTTCGAGCTGTTGCCGCAGCCGCCGGAGCATGAGGACAAGCCGCTGGTGTGGCCGTACTGGCCGGTCAAGCTGCGCACGTCATCGTCGCACGAGGAAGGCTGCAGCCGCGACTGGGCGGTCGCCACCAAGCGCTTCGAAGGCAAGGGCGGCAAGGTGCAGAAGCTCGTCGCCATCCGCCTCGACTGGCAGAAGGGCGACGACGGCCAGATGAAGATGGTCGAGATGCCCGGCACCGAGTTCGAGCTGCCGGCGGACCTCGTGCTGCTGGCGATGGGCTTCGTGAGCCCGGTGCAGGCGGGCCTCCTCGACGAGCTGAGCGTCGAGCGCGACGCGCGCCGCAACGTCAAGGCCGACACCGACAGCTACCGGACATCGGTGCCAAAGGTTTTCGCGGCCGGCGACATGCGGCGCGGGCAATCGCTCGTGGTGTGGGCGATTCGCGAGGGCCGCCAGTGCGCGCGCGCCATCGACGAGTTCCTGATGGGCCGCACCGAGCTTCCGCGCTGAGCGGCGCCACGATGTCGGCCGTCGTCACGCTGGATCTCGTCGGCTGGTGCCCGGCGCTCACCAATGACGCGCAGCAGCGCGCGTCGCAGGCGCTGGAGGACGGCGGCGTGGTGATGCTGCCGCACGTCAATTTCGTGCTCACCGCCGACGAGCGCCGGTTCTTGGCGCCGGACTGGACCGACGGCAGCCGCAAGAACATCAGCCTCGACGGCGCAGCGCTCAAGGGTGCCGCAGGGAACGCGGCCGATCGCGCGGCGCTGGCGGCGATGATCGGCCGCTTTGCCGCCGACGCGAGCGCGCTGGTCGCCGCGATCTTCCCGCGTTACGCGCCGTACGTGAAACGGGCGCGGACGAGCTTCCGGCCGCAACCGGCAACGGGCCGCGACGTCTCGTGGCGCAAGGACGATTCACGGCTGCACGTCGACGCGTTCCCGTCGCGCCCGAACCGCGGCGAGCGGATCCTGCGCGTATTCTCCAACGTCAACCAGGCGGAAGACCGCGTCTGGCGCGTCGGCGAGCCGTTCGAGGCGATGGCCCGCACGTTTCTGCCGAAGATCCCGCGGCCGATTCCCGGTTCGGCGAGTCTGCTCGCCGCGCTGTTCGTCACCAAGGGCCGGCGCACCGAGTACGATCACCTGATGCTGCAGCTCCACGACCGCGCGAAGGCCGACATCGCGTACCAGCGCGACTGCGCGCAGGAAACGGTGCGCTTCGGCCCCGGGACCACGTGGCTCTGCTTCTCCGACCAGGTGATGCACGCCGCCGCGTCCGGCCAGTACATGCTCGAGCAGACGATCCACCTGCCCGTGTCGGCGCTGTACGATCCGGCACGGTCTCCGCTCGCGATCCTCGAACGCCTCACCGGCCGCGCGCTGGTGCCGGCGCACTGAAACCCACTCGCCGAAGACGGGCCGGGCTTGCCCGGCGCGCGGCGCACGCCTACCCTCTGCCATGACTGCACTCCGCAACGACACATTCCTGCGCGCGCTGCGCCGCGAGCCGACGCCGTACACGCCGGTATGGTTGATGCGACAGGCCGGGCGCTACCTGCCCGAATACAACGCGACGCGATCGCGCGCGGGCAGCTTCCTCGCGCTGGCGAAGACGCCGTCGCTCGCGACCGAAGTCACGCTGCAGCCGCTCGACCGCTTTCCGCTGGATGCGGCGATCCTGTTCTCGGACATCCTGACCGTCCCCGACGCGATGGGGCTTGGCCTCCAGTTCGCGGTGGGCGAGGGTCCGCGCTTCGAGCGCACGACGGCCGACGAAGCGTCGATCGCGGCGCTGGCGGTGCCGGACATGGCGAAGCTGCGCTACGTGTTCGACGCGGTCACCGAGATCCGGCGCGCGCTGGCAGGCCGCGTCCCGCTGATCGGCTTCGCGGGCAGCCCGTTCACGCTTGCCTGCTACATGATCGAGGGCGGCGGCAGCGACGATTTCGGCAAGGTGCGGCGGATGGCGTACGGCCGGCCCGATCTGCTGCAGCGCCTGATCGACGTCAACGCGCTCGCGGTCGCGGCGTACCTCAACGAGCAGATCGCCGCCGGCGCCGAAGCGGTGATGGTGTTCGACACCTGGGGCGGCCTGCTGTCGACGGCCGCGTATCGAGCGTTTTCGCTGGCGTCGATGCGCGCGGTGCTGGACGCGCTGAAGCCGGCAGCGGACGGCCGGCCGGTGCCGACGATCGTTTTCACCAAGGGCGGCGGCCAATGGCTCGACGACATCGCCGCCTGCGGCGCGTCGGCGGTCGGTCTCGACTGGACGGTGGACCTCGCGGACGCGCGCCGTCGCTTCGGCTCGCGCGTCGCGCTGCAGGGCAATCTGGATCCGCTGGTGCTGCTCACGGATCCCGACACCGTGGCCCGCGAAGCCGCTGCCGTCGTCCGTGCCGCCGGTCCCGCGCCGGGCCACGTGTTCAACCTCGGCCATGGCATCGTTCCGGCGACGCCCCCGGACCACGTCGCCGCGCTCGTCGAAGCCGTCCACCGCGAATCCCGCGCAGCCCGCGCCGCTGCTTGATCCGCGCGGGGTCTCCCTCGGGAAACGGCCGCCAAGCCGCGCCGGGGCTGGCTTCGCGGGGACTTGACAACCGATGAAAACGCGGTTTCCCGAGCGGCACTTATGCACACCGGCACGGACGCCGGCGACGCCGGCGACGCTGACGGCGGGCGCAGAGGGAAGGCATTTGCAACCACTTGAATCAAAAGACAAAAAAAATTGCTTGCGGTCGACCCTCGGAAACGGCGGCGAAAATCGTGCCTGACGTCGTCGACGCAAGCGGTCACTTACGCACACAGTTATCCACAGCCATTGTGCGTCGTTTTTGGCTGGATATATAAACCAAGGACTTGCCGTCGTTTGTTGCGGCAGGTGCTGAGGATTTCGAACACGACAAACGGCGGCCTGGCGCCGCAGCAGTTCGACGGCTCGGGAGCTTGACCGGATGGCGATTGCCCGCATCGCGCTCCCCGTCGCAGCGCACGCGACGTTCGATTACTGGCTGCCTGCCGGCCTCGCCGCGCACCGCGGCGCCGTCGTGCGCGTGCGACTCGGCAGGCGTGCGCTGGTCGGCGTCGTCGTCGATGTCGTGGAAGCGTCGGAGGTTCCACGCGACAAGCTGCATCCGATCGACGAGGTGGTGGTCGGCGTGGCGCCGCTGCCACCGGACCTGATGGAGCTCGCCGATTTCGTCGCCGCGTATTACCAGGCGCCGATCGGACTCGTCCTCGCGGTGATGCTGCCGCCGGTGTCGTCGGCAGCGGCGAACCGCGACCGCGCCGTGGCGTCGGCGCTGACGCTGACCGATGCGGGAAGGGCGGCGTTGCCGACGCGCCTCGCGCGCGCGCCGCGCGCCCGGGCGCTGTTCGACATGTTGAAGACGACCCCGGCGTCGACGCTCGACGCCGCCGCCATCGCGGCGCTGCCCGGGCCGCTGCGGGCAACGCTCCGTCGCTGGCAGGACGCGGACTGGGTAGCGCCAGTGGCGCCGCCGGCGAACGCGGACGGATACCTTCCGCTCAATGCCGACCAGCGTTGCGCCGTCGATGCGATCGTCGCTGCGCACGGGACATTCGCGCCGTTCCTGCTGCAGGGCGTGACCGGCAGCGGCAAGACCGAGGTGTATCTCGCCGCCGCGGCGAAGGTGATTGCCGCGGGCGCACAGGTGCTGCTGCTGGTGCCCGAGATCAACCTCACGCCACAACTGGAGCAGCGGATCGCGGCGGCGCTGCCCGGGCGGCGCACCGTCACGCTGCATAGCGGGCTCGCCGCCGGCGAGCGCCGGCAGCGTTGGCTCGTCGCCGCCGAGGGACGCGCGGACCTCGTCGTCGGCACCCGGCTCGCCGTGTTCGCGCCGCTGCCGCGGCTCGGGCTCGTCGTCGTCGACGAGGAGCACGACCCGTCGTACAAGCAGCAGGAAAGCGTGCGCTACCACGGCCGCGACGTCGCGGTCTGGCGCGCGCACCGGAGGCAGGTCCCCGTCGTCCTCGGCAGCGCGACGCCGTCGCTCGAAACGCTGGTCCATGCGCAGCGCGGCCGCTACGGCTGGCTGCGGCTGCCGCAGAGAGCGGCGGCGTCCGCACGGCTGCCCGCGCTGCACTTCGTCCCGGACCGTGCGCCCGGCGCGCTTGAGGGGATGAGCGCGCCGCTCGTGGCCGCGATCGACGCGCGGCTCGCCCGCGGCGAGCAGTCGCTGGTGTTCGTCAACCGGCGCGGCTTCGCGCCGTCGCTGCTGTGCGCGTCCTGCGGCTGGCAGGCGGGCTGCCCGAGGTGTAGCGCGCGGCTCGTCGTCCACCGCGACGCCGGCGAATTGCGCTGCCATCACTGCGGCCACGCGGCGCGGCTGCCGCGCGCATGCCCGGATTGCGGCAACGTCGACCTGCTGCCGCTCGGCCACGGCACGCAGCGGTTCGAACGTGCGCTCGGCGAACGCTTCCCCACGGCGCGCATCGCACGGATCGACCGCGACAGCACCCGGCGCCGCGGCGAGTTCGCCGCGATCCGCGAGCGCGTCCACGCGGGCGACGTCGACATCCTCGTCGGCACGCAGATGCTCGCCAAGGGACACGATTTTCCGCGGCTGACACTGGTCGGCGTCCTCGGCGCCGACAACGCGTTGTACAGCGCCGATTTCCGCGCCACCGAGCGGCTGGCGGCGCTGCTGTTCCAGGTCGCCGGCCGCGCGGGCCGCGCGGAGCTTCCCGGCGAAGTGATCGTGCAGACCGATTTTCCGACGCACCCGCTCCATCGCGCGCTGGCCGACCACGATTACGACGGTTTCGCGGCGGCGCAGCTCGCCGAGCGGCGCGCCGCCCTGCTTCCGCCGTGGACGCATCTCGCGCTCGTCGCAGCCGAAGCGCCGGGCCGCGACGCCGTGGACGCGTTCTTGCGTGGAGCCTCCGACGCCGGTCGCGCGGTCGCGCGCAATGCCGCGCTGCCGGTCGAGGTGTTCCCGCCGGTGCCGGCGAGCCTCGCCCGGCGCGCGGGACTCGAGCGCGGACAGGTGCTGGCGCAGAGCGACGAGCGCGGCGCGTTGCAGCGGTTCCTGCCGCAGTGGCGGGAGGCGATCGACGCGTTGCCGGGACGCCGGGTGCGTTGGGTGCTGGATGTGGATCCGGCGGGGTTCGGGTGAACGAAGGCAGTTCGTAACGGACGTATTTCATGTGGATGCCGAAGACGGAGTCGGCGGGGTTCGGATAGCCGCGCGGGGGCTGTTGCTCGCCGGTCTATAATTGTTATTCCGTCGCTTCGGCGACGGAACAACTCCGCGAATTCGAGCGTCGCCTTCGGCGCCCCTCAATTCGCGGTTTTCTTGCCCACGTCAAGCCTCCCCGCCGACTCCAGCGCCAGAGCTCCGCCGTGACCGATCTCCGCACTTCGCTCGAAGCCTGGCTTGCGTCGGGGCTTGCCGCCGTCGCGCCCGAGCTCGCCGGCGCGCCGATCGTCGTCGATCGCCCGAAGCTGTCGGCGCACGGCGACTACGCGACAAACGTCGCGATGCAGCACGCGAAGGCGCACAAGCGCAGTCCGCGCGAGTTCGCGCAGGCGCTGGTCGCGGCGCTGCCGCCGTCGCCGCTGGTGGCGAGGACCGAGATCGCAGGCGCGGGATTCATCAACATCTTCGTCACGCCGGCCGCACGCCAGGCTACGGTCGCGCGGATCGTCGTCGAGCGCGGGGATTACGGCCGCAGCGATGCGAGGCGCGGCGAGCGGGTGATGATCGAGTTCGTTTCCGCCAACCCGACCGGGCCGCTGCACGTCGGCCACGGCCGGCAGGCGGCGCTGGGCGATGCGATCGCCATGCTGCTCGAATGGCAGGGCGCGGCGGTGACGCGCGAGTTCTACTACAACGACGCCGGCCAGCAGATCCAGAACCTCGCGATCTCGGTGCGCGCGCGCGCGCAGGAGCTCCTCGGCGAGCACGCGGCGTTCCCCGAGGACGGCTATCGCGGCGAGTACATCGTCGAGCTCGCCCGGCGCTACCTCGACGAGGTCGGCCACGATCTGGGCGACATCGAGTCGATCCGCGGCTTCGCCGTCGCCGAGCTGCGGAAGGAGCAGGACCGCGACCTGCAGGCGTTCGGCGTGAAGTTCGACCAGTACTATCTCGAGAGCTCGCTGTACACCGACGGCCGCGTCGAGGCGACGGTCCTGCGGCTGGCGAATTCCGGCAAGACGTACCCGCAGGAGGGCGCGCTGTGGCTGAAGACCACCGACTACGGCGACGACAAGGACCGGGTGATGAAGAAGTCCGACGGCGGCTACACGTACTTCGTGCCCGACGTCGCGTATCACATCACGAAGTGGGAGCGCGGATTCGCCAAGGCGATCAACGTCCAGGGCTCCGACCACCACAGCACGGTCACCCGCGTGCGCGCCGGGCTGCAGGCGGTCGGCCTCGGCATTCCGGCGGGCTACCCCGACTACGTGCTGCACAAGATGGTGACGGTGATGAAGGGCGGCGAGGAAGTGAAGATCAGCAAGCGCGCGGGCAGCTACGTGACGCTGCGCGACCTGATCGACGAGGTCGGCCGCGACGCCGTCCGCTTCTTCCTCGTCTCGCGCAAGGCCGACACCGAGTTCACGTTCGACATCGACCTCGCGCGGTCGCAGTCGGAAGAGAACCCGGTCTACTACGTGCAGTACGCTCACGCCCGCGTGTGCTCGGTGCTGAAGCAGGCCGGGATCGCCACCGCCGACGCGCTGTCGGTGCTGGCGCAGGCGGACCTCGCCCCGCTGACGAGCCCGTACGAGGACGCGCTGCTGCGCCGGCTCGCCGATTTCCCGTCGGAGGTGGCGCTCGCGGCGCGCGACTTCGCGCCGCACCTCGTCACGTCGTACCTGCGGGACTTGGCCGCTGATTTCCACAGTTACTATAATGCAGAGCGGTTCCTGGTCGATGATGTCCGGGTGCAGCGGGCGCGGCTGGCGCTTGCTGCTGCGGCTGGGCAGGTCGTGCGGAACGGCCTCGCGGTGTTGGGCATCGCCGCGCCGGAACAGATGTAGCCCCGCGCGTGCACCTGCCCATGCTGCATTCGCCGCACTCGCCACGATCCAAGATGACGCCCCGCGCCCACCGTCGTTTTTCCGAATCCGCCCGCGGCGGCCGGCGCGGCACGCCATCGCGCAAGTCGGGCCGCGGCGGCACGCTGATCGGGATCTTCGTCGGTCTCGCGCTCGGTCTCGCGCTGGCCGCCGGGGTTGCGTACTGGCTGCTGCGCGCGGGGAACCCGTACCAGCCGTCGGTCGTGCCGAAGGAGTCCGCGCGGGAGCCGGCGAAGGCCACGAAGGCCGATCCGGCCGTGCCCGAAAAGCCGCGGTTCGATTTCTACAAGATCCTTCCCGGCGTCGAGGAGCCCAAGGTCCAGCCGAAGGCCGCCGAGCGTCCCGCGCCCGACAAGGCGACGGTCGACCGCGCCGCGGTGCCCGATAAGGCTGCGGACAGGGCGGCGAAGGCCGACGAGCGGAGCGGGCCGGGAACGCCGCCGTCCGACAAGGCGGCCAAGGCCGGCGACCGGTTCTGGCTGCAGGCCGGGTCGTTCGCGACCGAGGCCGACGCCGAAACCCTGAAGGCGCGGCTGGCGCTCGCAGGATGGGAAGCGGCGGTACAGGCGGCCACGATCCCCGACAAGGGGCTGCGGTACCGGGTCCGGCTCGGCCCCTACGACAACACGGACGAGCTGAAGAAGGTCAAGGGCGACCTCGCGAGCCGCGGGTTCGACGTCGCCGTGATCAAGTATTGACCGGGCGCAACGGTTGGCGGGGAACTCCCGTCGGCGCGATGGGCCCAATTCGCGTTAATCACCGCGGGGCGCCGTCGCGCCGCCGCCATGGAGACGATTCCGATGCTTACGATGCGCAGTTCCGCCCGCGGCCTCGCCGCTGCCTTTATCCTCGCCCTCTCGACGGGATTCCTCGCCGCGGCGCCCGCCGCCGCGCAGGACCTGCAGGAAGGCAAGAACTACTTCCGTTTCAAGACGCCGGTGCCGGTCGAGAGCGGCAAGAAGATCGAGGTCATCGAGTTCTTCTCCTACGGCTGTCCGCACTGCGCCGACCTCGAGCCGGAAATGATCCCGTGGATGAAGACGCTGCCCGCGGACGTCCAGTTCCGCCGGGTGCCGGTGCTGTTCCAGGACCGCTGGGTCGTGCTCGGCAAGGTCTACTTCACGCTCGAGGCGCTCGGCGAGGACCAGCGCCTGTCGCCGGAAGTCTTCGTCGCGATCCACCAACGCGGCATCGACCTGTCGAACGAAAAGAAATTCTTCGACTGGGCGGTGAGCAAGGGGCTCGACCGGAAAAAGGTCGAGGAGATGTACTCGTCGTTCGCGATCGCCGGCAAGATCAACCGGGCGAAGCAGCAGGCGCAGGCCTACAACATCCAGTCGGTGCCGACGATCGTCGTCGACGGGAAATTCATGACCGCATCGGACAAGGTCGGCACGCACGCGGCGATGCCGGCGGCGATCAACGTGCTGATCGCCAAGGCGCGCGCCGAGCGGCCGAAGAGCTGATCGCGGCGCCCGCGCAGCCGGGCGGCGTCCACGCGTGAACGTCTTCATCACCGGTGCCAGCAGCGGCATCGGCGCCGCGCTCGCGCGGCACTATGCGGCGGCGGGCGCGACGGTCGGGCTGTTTGCCCGACGGCGCGACACCCTCGACGCGCTGGCGGCCGGATTGCCAGCCGCGCGTGCTGTCGTTTATGAGGGCGACGTGCGCGCCGCCGCTGCGCTCGCCCGCGCCGCCGCCGACTTCGTCGCCCGATTCGGCAGTCCCGATGTCGTGATCGCCAACGCCGGAATCTCCCGCGGCACGATCACCGATTTCGCCGAGGATCTTCCGGCGTTCGAGGCGGTGCTCGACACCAACATGCTCGGGATAGTCCGCACGTTCCATCCGTTCATGGCGGCGATGAGAGCGGCGCGACGGGGAACGCTCGTCGGCATCGCGAGCGTCGCCGGATTCCGCGGGCTGCCGGGCTCCGGCGCGTACTCGGCGTCGAAGGCGGCGTCGATCGCGTATCTCGAAAGCCTGCGCGTCGAGCTCTCGGGCAGCGGCGTCGCCGTGGTCACGATCTGCCCCGGCTTCATCCGCACGCCGATGACGGCGAAGAACCCGTACCGGATGCCATTCCTGACCGATGCCGACAAGGCGGCGCGCCTGATCGTCCGGGCGATCGCGCGGCGCAAGCGGTTCTACGTGCTGCCCTGGCAGATGGCGCTCGTCGGCCGCGCGTTGCGGGTGCTGCCGCGGCCGCTGTACGACGCGGCGTTCGCGCGCGTGAAGCGCAAGCCGCGGTAGGCCGTGCGGGCGATCGACGGCGCCGGACCGCCGGCGCCCGCGCCTGCGCCTGCGCACCGCGTCCGCAGCGGGCCGATTGCACACCCGGAAACGCAAAGGGCCGCCCGCGGGCGGCCCTCCGTTTGCCGATCGCCGCGCTACAACGGCACGCGGATGCCGACGGTGACGGCGTACGAATCGCCGTCCGACTTGCCCGCGGTCGCGGACCCGGTCAGGTAGCCGGTGACCTTGCCGAAGTCGGCCGTCGCGCCGAGATTGAACAGCGCCCAGCTGTTGTCCGCGTTGTACGCGGGGAGGCTGAAACTGCCGCCCATCCCGTACACGCTCGCGGTCACGTCGCGCGGGTCGGCCTTGGCGTCGTATTCCCACGTCACGCGGCCGAACGGGCGCACGTTGCCCAATTGCCCGGACGCCTGCCAGCCGGCGCTTGTGACGAACGACTTCACCTGCTGCTGGCCGAACGACATCGTCGTGCTGTTGGTCCCGTTCTCCTGGAACTGGTTGACGCGGATTTCCTGGTACGTGAGCTTCAACGTCGGCCCGTGCATCCAGTTTCCCATGTTGATCCAGTAGCCGCCGATCAGCCGGCCGACGGTCTGCCAGCCGCGCGTGGTGCCGGTCTCGGTCCGCGTCGCCGCGCCGAGCGCGACGTTGCGGTTGGTGTCGTAGTCGAGGCTGCCGGCGCCGAGCGTCGCGCCGAGGTACCACGGGCCCCCGCCGTAGCCGGCGTAGAACGTCGCCATCGGCTCGCGCAGCTTCGAGTTCGCGGTGCCGTAATCGACCTTGTTCTCCGTGTACGCGAACTGCACGCCCATCAGCAGCCGGTCGGAGACCTTCATGTCGCCGCCGACCGAGATCGTGCTGGCGTCGCCGCTGCCGGAGGACTGGTAGCTCGAGTAATCGGGGTTGCCGTAGTCGTACGCGGCCCAGAACTCCAGCTTGCCGGCGCCCTTCGCGTTGATCGCCGAAACCATTCGCCCGTCGAGCGCGCGCCAGTTCGCCTGTTCGACGGCGAGCGGCTGTTGGCCCAGCACCGCCATCTGCTGCGGGGCGTCGATGACGGACTCGGCGTACTGCGCGATGATCGACTGCGCCGCCGTCGTCGGGTGAACGCCATCGGCGAAGACGTACGTCTGCGCGGCGTTCGGATTGACCAGGCTTGCCGGTGTGCACAGCAACGACGGCGTCGCGCCGCAGGCCGGCGTCGTCGCGTTGACGAACCCGTAGAGCGACGGGTTGCCGACGATCTCGTTCAGGAGCTTAAAACTGTCGAGACGGATTGCCTGGACGCCGGTGCCGTCGAGCGCGGCCATCAGGGTGCCGTTGTAGTACGCGGAAAGCGCCGTGATCTGCGTCGACTGGCCGGACGTCTTGCCGAATGGCGTAATCCCGATGTCCGGCAGGTTCCAGACGATGACATATCTTGCGCCGTTGGCCTTCAGCCGCGCGACCTGTGCGGCGAGCTCCGTCGCGGCGGTCGCCACGTTCGCTTGCAACTGCGCCTGCGAAATCTGTCCGGCCTGGAGCAAGCCAAGTTGGGTGAACAGGTCGTTTGCTCCCGCCCACACCGAGTAGATTGCATTCGAATCGAGCGGGCCCTTGGCGAGCAGGTTGGTGATCTGGGTCGCGACCGGCGTCGCTGTGCCGGTCGGTGGCGAAATCGGAACACCGGGCAGGCTTGTGACGCGCGCACCCCCCTCGGCAAAGTCCGTGCCGCCCTGATTCCCGGGAGTCGCGGTGTAACCGTAATGACCGGCAAACAGCTGCGCCCAAACCGGGCCGGGATTGGTCGTGAACAATCCGGTCCCCGGCGGCAGTACCGGCTTGAACGAACCGTTGTCGGAAAGGCTGTCGCCGAAGAAGTAGGTGTTCGTGAACTGCGCTGACGCGGGGGCCGAGAGTGCGAGCGCGATGGCGCCGGCGACGAGACTGCGACGGAAGATCCGCATGGTGGAAACTCCTGATGGAAGAGCGGCGAGAGGACGGGAATATCGCGCGATCGAACTTGGTTATTCTATTCCAAACGAAAAGTCATCGGCTCGGGTCGGCAGCGCTGCGACACCCTGCCGCGGGTCAACGCAGCCCCGCCGTCGGCCGTTGATGGCGGCATGAACGGGAGGTTTGCCATGGACCGATTCGGCACCGTGCTGCACCGCGAAAACGTCGAGGCTGCCGTATTCACCCGCGCGCGCCGGGCGCTGTTCTGGCTGGCGGCACTCCTGCTCGCCGCCGCGCCGTTCGCTGCCCGCGCTGCCGACGAGGACCTCCCGGGGCGCGTCGGGCGTGTCGCCGAATTCGCCGGCCAGCTCTTCATGTCGCCCGAAGGCCAGACGATCGACTGGGCGCCGATCGGCCTCAATTACCCGGTCACGACCGGCGACAACCTCTGGGTGTCGAACGATGGCCGTGCCGAGATCGACTACGGGGGCGGCCAGTTCCGGCTCGCCGGCGACACCAACCTCCACATTTCCCGTCTCGACGACCAGCAGTTCGCGCTGTTCGTTGCCCAGGGACGCGTGATCGTCCGCGTCCGCGTGCTCGAGCCGGGCGACGCGGCGCGGATCGATGCGCCGAACACCCAGATCCGGTTGACGCGCGCCGGCCTGTACCGGATCGACGTGTCGCCGGACCGGCAGACGACGACGGTCGTCATCCGTGAGGGGGAGGCGCTCGTCGGACTCGTCAACGGCGCACAGCAGGCGCTGCCCGGGCAGACCGTCACGGTGTTCGGCCCCGATCCGGTCAACGCCGATGTCCGCAACGGCATCGGAATGGACGGTTTCGACAGCTGGAGCGCCAATCGCGACCGCCGCTACGAAAAGGGCCGGGCGAACCAGTATGTGTCGCGGCAAATGGTCGGTGCCGTCGAGCTAGACGAATACGGGTACTGGCAGAATGATCCGACCTACGGCGCCGTGTGGTACCCGACTGCCGTTGCCGCGGACTGGGCGCCGTATCGCGATGGCTACTGGACGTCGTCGGGCGCGTGGGGTTCGACGTGGGTCGACTACGCGCCGTGGGGCTACGCGCCGTTCCATTACGGCCGCTGGGCGCACATCGGCGGTCGCTGGGGATGGTGCCCCGGTGGCTACGTCGCACGGCCGTACTGGGCGCCGGCGCTCGTGGCGTGGTACGGCGGCCCGGGCTGGTCGCTCTCGACGTCGTACGGCGCGCCCGTCTACGGCTGGGTGCCGCTCGGCTGGGGTGACCGCTACGTGCCGTGGTGGGGTCGGCGCGAGTGCGGCGAGCGCTGCTGGGCGCACTACAACAAGCCTTATGCGGTGAATTACGACCGCCAGAACGAGGCGAGCCCGCGCCACGCGAACATCGGCGTCCCCGGTGCCGTCACCGCGGTCGTCGGCGAAACATTGCTCCGCGCGAAGCCGGTGCCGTCGAACATGGTGCGCGTGCCGCCCCAGGCAGCGACCGGTGCGCCGATTCTGGCCGCCGGGCCGGTGGCCGGGCCGCTGCACATCCCGGGCGTGAAGCCGGGGATCGGCACCGCGCCGCAACCGGCGTCGACGTTCTATCCGACGTCGCGTGGAGCGCGGGAGGGTGGCGGCACCGTCGCCAAGCCGATGCTGCCGATGGAGTCCGACCGCGGCACGGCAAGGAGGGGCGCAGGCGCTCGAGGTTCGTCGCCGTCGATGCCGGTGCCGCAGCGCGCGAGCCCGTTGACTGCGCCCGCCGCTCAAGGCGCGTCGGGTTCGATGCCCGCGTCCGGCAGCGCGGCGCCTTCGAATCGCGAGCGCGACCGGTCGAACGCGCGCGTCGTGGTGCCGGCGGCGCCAGCCCCCGAAGCCGGCGCCCGGATCGTCGACGCACCTCCCGCACGCGTCGAAGCGAGGCCGCAGACGCAGCGCCCGCCGACGGCGGCAACGATGCCGGCACCGTCGCAGCAGCAACAGGTCCAGGGCGGCACCCCGTCGCTGCCGCTGGCGCGCGCGATGCCCGCGCCGTCGCAGCAGCAGCAACCGCAGATGCGGGCCGCGCCCGCACCACAGCCGGCGCGCAGCGCACCGCCGGCGACGGTGTCTGTGCCGGCGGTGGCGCCGCACGCTGCGCAATCGGCGCCCGCGCCGGCACCGCAAGGCGGCGGCGGGTCAGGGCAAGCGCAAGGGAAGGGTGATCACGGCGACCACGGCAAGCCGGCCAATTCCGACAAGCAGAGCGGCGGGGACAACCGCGGAGACAGCCGGCAGAGATGACGCCGTAGCCGGGTGTTATTACGCAGTTGGCATCCAAATTCGCCTCGGGCGACCGCGCAGGTATTTGGCCGCTTCGGGCCGTTGTTCTGCCACCAGCCGTGTGGTACGGCAGCCATGCGAAGGACCAGTGTGTTTCCAGATGGGTTATTCGAAACGCGCGCCCAGTTGCTGCACCATATCCCTGAGCGGCAGATGCATGATGGCGTCGAGCATCCGTAAATGCCCGGCGCGTGCCATGGCGGGGATATCGGTACGCGCTTCGTACTCGCCCCGAATTTTGGACGCTGCTGGCAGCACGGCGTTCGCGAGCCGGTGCAGTTCGCGCTGTGCGGTCAACGTCGGAACGCCCAACTCCTGCGCGAAGGTGACGCAATCCTGCGCGGTCAGCGCGCCGAACGTGCGCGCCTTTCCAATGGGAAATGACAGGCCCACCTGCGGCCACGGCTGTTCCCCCGGGCCGAGGAGTTCCGGTCGGGACCAGGCTCCGGTGCTGACCAGATCATAGTGGGGCGCCAGTGAGTAGCCGTTGCGCCCGGCCAGCAGGGAGATGTTCTTCAGGTGCGCGTCACCATTGCCAATGAGTGCGTTGAACAACGTCCAGCGCATCAGCGCAATGCGCGCCGCCGCTTTGGCACGGCAATGTGCCACCACGTCGCGCAGCGCCACCACGCCGGACGCTGTGTATTTGGCGCCGGCGGCCAACGAGAGCAATTGCGCTGCGTCGAGAGCATGCACGCGCTCGAGTTTCCCGTCCGTGACCGCGCGGTCGAAGCGCTGGATGATGTAGACGGCCGGCGGCACATACCGCAGTTCCACTGGCGGGACCGGCAGTCGGAGCAGTTGCGCCAAGCGCGCGCAAAACCACTCATTCACCGCGCTGGCGGGGTACTGCTCGTGCAGCACATCCGGCTTGAGGATGTGCGTGGAGGCTCTGGCGCCGGTCGGCTCGAACAGGGCCCCGGTTGCGTCGATGATCACGGGCAGCTTTTCCTGCGCGCCGGCCAACGACATCTTCTTGGGCGCGTTGGTGCCCAATGGTTGCCGTGGCATGGCCAGGATGCGTTTTTGCAATTCCGCATCCGACAACGGTTGCACCCCTTCCTCGGCTTGGGTGGTTCCAGGCGGCAGCAAGGTCAGCGCCCCGGCAGACTCGGCGCCGAAGCGCTCGAGTAGGTCCCACGAGTCCCCGCGCTTGCCCGGCAGCGAGGCAAAGAGCCTCGTGCGCGCGGCGTCCTCCGGCAGCAGGTTGTCGAAGAACCATTGCACCGGCCGCAATGAGCCGCTGTCCACGATGGGGTCAGCGGACAACGGCAGACCCGGCGCCAGGTCGTAGCCATCCGCCACCCATTTAAGGTCGTACTGCAGGGACCAGATGCCTTGGTTCTCATGGAGCGACGCTACACGGGCAGTGTCGATGAATATATCCAGTGCGCGCGTCATGGGCGTGCTCGCGTGCGCCTTGGTTTCGAGGTGGGCGCAGGCAGTTCAAGTGTGCCGACCTGCGGGGGAACCTCCAGATGCATCTCGATGCCAAGCTCGTCGAGGAGCGCAAAGAGCGTGCGCAGCGCACTTGTCGCGCTGCCGTCTTCGAGCCGGCGCAGTGTGACTGCTGTTGTGCCTGCCATCGCGGCGACATCGGCCGCCGGCAACTTCAAGGCTGTGCGGGTGGCGCGCAACGTGTAGCCGAGCTGGTTGGGCGTTTTGACGATTGGCATGGCTTTTCCTTTATAAAAACATTTCTTTCTATTATGGTCGTTTGACAGAATTTTAGATGGATATAGAAAGAAATATTTCGATAGAGATCTTCAAACTGAGCGTACTGTCGTTATAGAAACAAAAATATCGATAACAGACCAGGAGATATCCTGAAGGCGTCGGCGCAGTGGTCCGATCACATCCGAGGCGCGGGCTGCCCTTGGACAGCTGGAATCTGCAACAGGCTGGCGAAAGCCAAGAACCTGAGTCGATGAGAGCGGAGGGCAGGGGTGCCGACTGCGTAGCAACACCCCGGAAAACGAAAACGCCGGGCAGTCCCGGCGTTTTCGTGACGCGCGTCGCGCAGCGGGCGCCGACGTCAGTTGGCGATCAGCGCGAGCCGGCGGCCGCCGTCGACGAGCTTCACCCGCTCGCCCTCGCGCACCGTGGGCTGGCTGCCGAACGTGAAGGTGCGCGTCGCGCCGCCGTCCATCGCGATCCGGACCTCCCACCAGGCGGTCGACTTCCGATTCTTCTCGACTTCGTTGCCGACGTAGGCGCCTCCGGCCGCACCTGCGACCGTGGCGGCCGTGTTGCCGCGGCCGCTGCCGATCTGATGGCCGATGACACCGCCGACGACGGCGCCGCCGATGGCGCCGAGGCCCGTGCCCTGACCCTTCTGCTGGACATACTGGATCGACAGCACCTTTCCGCAGTCCTGGCATTTCGCCTGCGCCGACACGGCGGCCGGCGCGGCAAACGCAAACGCCGCGGCAACGGCGGCGAGCGCGTGGAAGATCGAACGGTTCATCGTGTTCTCCTCGACCGGAGTGATTCGGTCACTATAGCAAAGCGGACGCGGCCGCCGATCAGGCCTCGGCACGGATCCGCGCGTAGCTCCCGGGCGCGGCTTCGATCACCTTGAGCTTGCCTTTGCCCGGGATCCGCGCCGGCACTTCCTTGCCGAGGTTCGGCGTCAGCCACTTCTGCCAGTCGCCCCACCACGAGCCTTCGTGCTGCTTCGCGCCCGCGAGCCAGGCGTCTGCGGCCGCCGGCACCTTGTCGTTGGTCCAGTAGCCGTACTTGTTCGCCGACGGCGGGTTGATCATGCCGGCGATGTGGCCGGAGCCGGAGAGCACGAAGCGCGATTTGCCCTTGAGCACCTGCGGCCCCTCGTAGGTGGTCTTCCACGGCGCGATGTGGTCCTCGATCGCCGACACGAAATACGTCGGCACGGTGACCTTCGACAGGTCGATCGGCACGCCGGCGAGGGTGATGCCCCCGGGCACGCGCAGCAGGTTCTTCATGTACATGTTGCGCAGGTAGAAGCTGTGCATCGTCGCCGGCATCCTCGTCGCGTCCTGGTTCCAGTGCAGGAGGTCGAACGGGAACGGGTCGCGGCCCATCAGGTAGTTGTTGATGACGAACGACCAGATGAGGTCGTTCGAGCGCAGCATGTTGAACGTCGTCGCCATCTCGCTGCCCTCGAGAAAGCCGCGCTCGCTCATCTTGCGCTCGAGCGAGGCTACCTGCTCCTCGTCGATGAACACCTCGAGCTCGCCGGAGCGGGTGAAGTCGACCAGCGACGCCATGAACGACGCGCTGACGATCCGCTTGTCCTTCTTCGCCGCCAGCCAGGCGAGCGTTGCCGCGAGCAGCGAGCCGCCGAGGCAGTACCCGAGCGCGTTGACCTCGCTCTCGCCGGTGGCGCGCTCGATGGCGTCGAGCGCCGCCAGCGTGCCCCCGGTCAGGTAGTCCTCGAAGCCCTTGTGCGCGAGCTTCGCGTCCGGATTGACCCACGAGATCACGAACACGGTGAGTCCCTGGTCGACCGCCCACTTGATCATCGAGTTCTTCTCGCGCAGGTCGAGGATGTAGTACTTGTTGATCCACGGCGGGATGATCAGCAGCGGCCGCGCGCGGACCTTCTTCGTCGACGGCTCGTACTGGATCAGTTGCAGCAGGTCGTTCTGGAACACGACCTTGCCCGGCGTCGTTGCGATGTTGACGCCGAGCTCGAACGCCTTCGAGTCGGTCATCGAGATCTTGAGCTGGCCGTTGCCGCGCTCGATGTCGTCGAGCAGGTTGTGCAGACCCTTGACCAGGTTCTGCCCGCCGCTGGAAATCGTCTCCCGGAACACTTCGGGGTTGGTCAGCGCGAAATTGGTCGGCGCCATCGCGTCGATGTACTGACGGGTGAAGAAGTCGACCTTCTTCCTCGTGTTGTCGTCGAGGCCCTCGACGTTGGCGACGGCGTCGTGCAGCCAGCGCGCGGTGATCAGGTAGCCCTGCTTGATGTAGTCGAACAGGAAGTGCTCTTCCCAGTCCTCGTGCCGGAAGCGCTTGTCGCCCTGCTTGGGCGACGCGACGGGATCGGCGGCGGCGCCCAGCATCTTCATCGTCGACGCCTGCCACAGGTTCATGTAGTCCCACCACAGGTTCATCTGCGCCTCGGCGAGCTGGTAGGGGTTCGACATCATCTTCGACGCGAGCTCCATGAACGCCTTGCCGATGCCGAGCTCGTCGGCGACGAGCGACGAGCCCGCCTTGGCCTGGTGTGCCGCGAAATCACCGATCAGCTTGGCGCTCTTCTCGGCGGCCGACGCGAGCGACTCGGCGAGCGCGATCGGATCGTAGGACGGGGACGGCGCGGTCTGGGCGGCGGGAGCCGGCTTTGCTTTGGTGGACATGGCGGATCTCTCTCGGCGGGTGCGTGGTGGCAGGTCGATGCGTCGGCGTGTCGGCGAGGCGGCGGTCAGCGGGGCGGCGCGAACCGGATCGAGCCGTCGGCTGCGACGCGGCGGTCGAGCCGCCCGCCGCGCCACAGGTGGTTGAGGTGGGCGATCGCCTCGCCCATCGCGAAGAAGCGCTGCTGCAGGTCGAGCTCGCGCCGGAACAGCACCGGCACCAGCTCGGCCGCCGAAACGGGCGCCGACGCGGCGGCGGCGGCGGCGGTGAGCTCGTCGAGGCGGTCGGCATGGTGCGCGCGAAGCTGCGCGACGCGCACCGGAATGCCGCGGAACGGCAGGCCGTGCGACGGCAGCACCAGCGTGTCCGGCGGCAGCGCCTCGAACGCGGCGAGGGAGTCGAGGAAGCGTGCGAGCGGATCGGCATCCGGCTCGACACCCCATACGCTCACGTTGGTGCTGATCTTCGGCAGCAGCATGTCGCCCGAGATCAGCACCGCCTTGTCCGGCGCGTACAGCGACGCGTGCTCAGGCGAGTGACCGTGACCCTCGACGATCCGCCACTGCGCTCCGGCCGCGTGCCGGACGTCGCCGTCGAGCAGCCGGTCGAACGTTTCCGGCAGCTCCGGCACGCCGTTCCGGTAGCGGTTGCCGCGTCGCTCCAGCGCGGCCACATGGTCATCCGCCATGCCGTGCCGGCGGAACATCGAGACCGTCGCGTCCACCGTGTAGCCGCTGTGCTGACCCGCCGTCGCGTGCGCCGTCAGGTACTCGGCGTGCGTCATCGCGACCGGCGCGCCGAACCGCGCAGCGAGCCACGCGGCGTTGCCGACATGGTCCGGATGGGCGTGCGTGGCGATGATCCGGCGGATCGGCCGACCGCCGAGCGACGCAGCGAAATGGCGCTCCCATAGCGTGCGCGTCGGCGCGTCGCCGTAACCGCAGTCGACGAGCGTCCAGCCGTCGTCGTCATCGAGCAGCCAGAGGTTGATGTGGTCGAGCGCGAACGGCAGCGGCATCCGCAGCCATTTCACGCGCGGCGCGGCTTCGACGACCTCGCCCGGCGCGGGAGGGCCGGCGAACGGGTACAGAAGCAGCGACGGCAGCGGCGCGGTCATGGTCGGGCCCAACGGGTGCAAGCGGATCGTGGCGGAAACGGCGGTGGCGGATTCACGGTGCTCGGGCAGGGCGGCACCGTTTTTGTGCGACGCAGCATCCTCGGGGAAACCCGCGGTCGTGTCAAGCGCCTATGGTATCGTGGAGCGCTACGCTTTGCCGTGCCCCGGCGCCCGATCCGGCGTCGCCCCGAACCATGCCCGTTTCCGATTCGCCCGCCGCCCGCGCCGCGCCCAAAGCCGGCCGCGCGGGCCGTTCCCGTGTCGCCGCCGCCCCGGCGGCCGGGCGCGACGAGCCGTGCTGGTCGATCTCCGACCTCGCCCGGGAGTTCGCGCTGACGACGCGCGCGATCCGGTTCTACGAGGACGAGGGCCTGCTGTCGCCGCAGCGCCGTGGCCAGGCCAGGATCTACGGCGAGCGCGAGCGGACGCGGATCAAGCTGATCCTGCGCGGCAAGCGGCTCGGGCTCGCGCTGTCGGAAATCCGCGAGCTGTTCGACCTCTACGCGACCACGAACAGCGAACGGCCGCAGCTCGTCAAGTTCCTGCAGATCCTGGCCGACCGCCGCGCGATGCTCCACCAGCAGCGCGAGGACATCGACGCCGTGCTGGCTGAGATCGCGCTGATCGAGCGCGACTGCCGGAAGCGGTTGAAGCCCGACCCGGCGCAGGGCGGCCGGTCCGGCGGCGCGGCGTGACCCGTGCGCCCGGCCGTCCGCTATTGTTGACGTTTACGTAAACGTCAATTAAAGTTCCCGATCCCCTACCGGCCCCGAACCCGATGCCCGCCGCGTCCGCCTCGACGTTTCCGTTCGTGCCGCCGAATCCCGGCTACGCGGAACGGGTGCGCGCGAGCTTTGCGCGGCAGGGCGCGATGCGGCTGATCGGCGCCGAGCTCGTCGCGGTCGAGCCGGGGTATTGCGCGATCGCGCTGGTGCCGCACGCAGAAATCTCGCAGCAGCACGGTTACGTCCACGCCGGCATCGTCGGCGCGATCGTCGACTCGGCGGGCGGCTACGCCGGGTTCACGCTGTTTCCCGCGACTGCGTCGGTGCTGACGGTGGAAT
Organism: Betaproteobacteria bacterium; assembly: GCA_040007035.1. GTDB lineage: Bacteria > Pseudomonadota > Gammaproteobacteria > Burkholderiales > Casimicrobiaceae > CAIWHR01. Next base: position 27,462 of record JBDTVU010000006.1, read on the forward strand.
TCAAGATCAACCTGCTGGCCCCGGCCGCCGGCGACCGGCTGGTCGCCGAGGGCTTCGTCGTCAAGCCGGGCCGCACGCTGGCGATCGTCCGTGGCGAGGTCCACGCCGAATCGCATGGCCGGCGGACGCTGGTCGCGCTGGCGCAGCAGACGCTGATGGTGATGCACGGCAAGGACGATGAATAGGCCCGCAGCGAGGACGCCCGATGCCAGACTTCCCGACACTCGACTTCCACCACGGCGAGACGATCGACATGCTGCGTGCCGCCGTGCAGCAGTTCGCCGCCGGCGAGATCGCGCCGCGCGCTGCCGAGATCGACCGCCGCAACGAGTTCCCGCCCGACCTCTGGCGGAAGATGGGCGACATGGGCCTCCTCGGCATTACGGTCGAGGACGAGTACGGCGGCACCGCAATGGGCTACCTCGCGCACATCGTCGCGATGGAGGAGATCAGCCGCGCGTCGGCGTCGGTCGGGCTCTCCTACGGCGCGCACTCGAACCTCTGCGTCAACCAGATCCGCCGCAACGGCAGTCAGGCGCAGAGGCGAAAGTACCTGCCGAAGCTCGTCTCCGGCGAACACGTCGGCGCGCTGGCGATGAGCGAGGCGGGATCGGGCTCCGACGTGGTGTCGATGCGCCTCCACGCACACCTCGAAGGCGAGGTTTACGTCCTCAACGGCAACAAGATGTGGATCACCAACGGCCCGGACGCCGACACGCTGGTCGTCTACGCGAAGACCGACCGAGAGGCCGGGCCGCGCGGCATCACCGCGTTCCTGATCGAGAAGGGGATGCCCGGATTCTCGACCGCGCAGAAGCTCGACAAGCTCGGCATGCGCGGCTCGAACACCTGCGAGCTGGTGTTCCAGGATTGCGCGGTGCCGGCGACCAACGTCCTCGGCGAGGAAGGGCGTGGCGTCAACGTGCTGATGAGCGGCCTCGACTACGAGCGCGCGGTGCTTGCCGGCGGCTCGCTGGGGATCATGGCCGCCTGCATGGACGCGGTGCTCCCCTACGTCCACGAGCGCGCACAGTTCGGCCAGCCGATCGGCGAGTTCCAGTTGATGCAGGGCAAGCTCGCCGACATGTACACGACGATGAATGCCTGCCGCGCGTACGTCTACGCCGTCGGCCAGGCCTGCGACCGGGGAGAGACCACGCGCAAGGATGCCGCCGGCGCGATCCTGTACGCGGCGGAGAAAGCGACGTGGATGGCCGGCGAGGCGATCCAGTGCCTCGGCGGCAACGGCTACATCAATGACTACCCGACCGGGCGGCTGTGGCGCGACGCCAAGCTGTACGAGATCGGCGCCGGCACGTCGGAGATCCGCCGGATGCTGATCGGCCGCGAGCTGTTCAACGAGACGAGGTGACGTGGCGCTCGCGCTGAAGCCTGCGTGCGAGAAGTGCGCCGTCGCGCTGCCGGCCGACGCGGCCGACGCGCGGATCTGCAGCTACGAGTGCACGTTCTGCGCGTGCTGCGCCGACGCGATGCGCGGGACCTGTCCGAACTGCGGCGGCGAGCTGGTGCCGCGGCCGCGGCGCACCGCGGGTGCCGCGATCGCGCCGGCGACCGCCGCCTGAGAGAGGAAACGAGTCATGCTGAACGACCCAATCGTCATCGTCGGCGCAGCGCGAACGCCGATGGGTGGTTTTCAGGGCGACTTCGCGACGCTTTCGGCGAGCGACCTCGGCGCCGTCGCGATCCGCGCCGCGGTCGAGCGCGCGGGCATCGCGCCGGCCGACGTCGACAAGGCGATCATGGGCTGCGTGCTGCCGGCCGGTCAGGGCCAGGCGCCCGCGCGGCAGGCGGCGTTGAAGTCCGGGTTGCCGCTCGCCGTCGGCTGCACGACGGTCAACAAGATGTGCGGCTCGGCGATGGAGGCGGCGATGCTCGCGCATGACGCACTCGTCGCGGGCACCAGCGACATCATCGTCGCCGGCGGAATGGAGAGCATGACCAACGCGCCCTACCTGATGCCGAAGGCGCGCGCCGGCTACCGGATGGGCCACCAGACGGTGTACGACCACATGTTCCAGGATGGCCTCGAGGACGCCTACGACAAGGGTCGCCTGATGGGCACGTACGCCGAGGACTGCGCCGGCGCGTTCGGCTTCACGCGCGAGGCGCAGGATGCGTTCGCCCTGACGTCGCTGGCGCGCGCGCTCGCCGCCAACAACGACGGGACGTTCGCCTGGGAGATCGCGCCGGTGACCGTCGCCGGGCGCAAGGGCGACGTCGTGATCGCCAACGACGAGCAGCCGGCGAAGGCGTCACCCGAGAAGATCCCGACGCTGAAGCCCGCGTTCCGCAAGGACGGCACGGTCACGGCGGCAAACTCCAGCTCGATCTCCGACGGCGCGGCGGCGCTGGTGCTGATGCGCCGCTCGACGGCGGAGAAGCGCGGCCTCACGCCGCTCGCGGCGATCGTCGGCCACGCGACGCACGCGCAGCAGCCGGGACTGTTCACCACGGCCCCGGTCGGCGCGATCGCGAAGCTCTACGCGAAGACCGGCTGGTCGACGCGGGACGTCGACCTGTTCGAGATCAACGAGGCGTTCGCCGTCGTCACGATGGCGGCGATGCGCGAGCACGGGCTCGCGCACGACAAGGTCAACGTCCACGGCGGCGCCTGCGCGCTCGGCCATCCGATCGGCGCATCGGGCGCCCGGATTGTCGTCACGCTGCTGGGCGCGCTGCGCAAGCACGGCGGGAAGCGCGGTGTGGCCAGCCTCTGCATCGGCGGCGGCGAGGCGACGGCGATGGCGATCGAACTCATCTGAGCGGCCGGATGCCCGTCGATCCGCTGCCGGTGATCGTCGGCTGCCCGCGGTCCGGCACGTCGCTGCTCGCGGTGATGCTGGACAGCCATCCGCGGCTCGCGATTCCGCCGGAGACCTCGTTCATCCGCCACCTCGGCAAGCTCGCCGGCAGCGGCGACGCGTTGCGGCTCAATTTCTTCCGGCTGGTGACGTTCGACAAGCTGGGCGTCTCGGCGTGGTCGGACTGCGGCCTCGACACTTCGACATTCTGGCAGCGGCTGCTCGCAGTTCGCCCGTTCACGCTCACCGGGGGGCTGCGTGCTTTCTACACGCTCTACGCGGAGCAGTCGGGCAAAGCCCGCTGCGGCGACAAGACGCCGGCGTACGTCAGACTGATGCCGGAGATCGAGTCGCTGCTGCCGGAGGCGCACTTCATCCACCTGATCCGCGACCCGCGGCCGACGGTGCTGTCATGGCGCAACACGTGGTTCGCGCCGTCGAAGGACGTCGCAACGCTCGCGGTCAAATGGGCCGAGCACGTCGCGGCCGGCCGCGCCGCAGCGCGTGTCCTCCATCACTATCTCGAAGTCCGCTACGAGGACCTCGTGCTCGCACCGGAGGCGACGCTGCGCGCCGTCTGCGACTTCATCGGCCTCGACTACGCGCCGGCGATGCTGGACTACGAGGCCCGCGGCCAGGCGAGGCTCGACAGCCTGCAGCCGCGCACGTCGGTCGACGGCAGCCGCGTCATCGCGCGCGAGGAGCGGACCAGCATCCATGCCAACCTCGTGCGGCCGCCGCAGACGGCGCGGGTCCGGCAATGGGAGACGGAGATGGCCGCCGACGAGCGGCGCGCGGTCGAGGAAGCCGCCGGGCCGCTGATGCGGGAGCTCGGCTATGATCGCTGACGCGCGCGCGACGTACCAAGCAGTCGGCCCGATGTGAGCGAACGATGCCCAGTCTCGACAATTTCTTGCTGTTCCTCGTCGCGAGCGTGCTGCTGGTGCTCACGCCGGGGCCGAACCTGCTCTATCTGATCTCGCGGACGCTGTGCCAGGGCCGCGCTGCGGGGCTGGTGTCGCTCGCCGGGACGACGACCGGCTTCGTCGTCCACATCCTGGCCGCGTCGCTCGGGCTCTCCGCGGTGTTCGTCGCGGTGCCGGTCGCGTACGACGTACTGCGCTGGGCCGGCGCCGCGTATCTCCTGTACCTCGCGTGGGACGCGGTGCGGCCGGGAAGCGGCGGCGTGTTCGCGCCGCGAACGCTGCCCGCGGCGAGCCCCGGCCGGCTGTTCAGGATGGGCGTGCTGACCAGCATCCTCAACCCGAAGGTCGCGCTGTTCTATCTCGCGCTGTTCCCGCAGTTCGTGGAACCGGCGCGCGGCAGCGTGTTCACGCAGTCGCTGGTGCTCGGCGCGACGCAGATCGTCGTCGCCGTCATCGGCGACACGCTGTTCGTGCTCGCCGCCGCCACGGTCGCCCGCTGGCTCGCCCTGCGCCCGCTGTGGTCGGCGGCGCAACGCTGGGTACTCTCCGGCGTGTTCGTCGCCATCGCCGCGAAACTTGCGCTGGACTCCCGCCGATGAGCGTGCCGCGCGTCGCGCCGGCGCCTGTTGCCGCCTGAGGGAATCGATGCTGCTCACCGAGACGCAACAACTGATCCGCGATACGATCCGCGGATTTGCACAGGCCGAGCTCGCGCCCCACGCGGCGCGCTGGGACCGCGAGCACCACTTTCCGCGCGCGGCGCTTACCGCGCTGGGCGGCCTCGGCGCGATGGGCATCGTCGTGCCGGAACGCTGGGGCGGCGCCGCGCTCGACTACGTGTCGCTCGCCGTGGCGATCGAGGAAATCGCCGCCGGCGACGGCGCGACGTCGACGATCGTCAGCGTGCAGAATTCGGTCGTCTGCGGCCCGATCAACGCGTTCGGCACCGACGCACAGAAGGAGCGCTACCTGAAGCCGCTCGCGCGCGGCGAGCGCTTCGGCTGCTTCTGCCTGACCGAGCCGCACGTCGGCTCCGACGCCAGCGCGATCACGACGCGGGCTGAGCGGCAGGGCGACCATTGGGTGCTGAACGGTGTCAAGCAGTTCATCACGACGGGGGCCAACGCCGACGTCGCCGTCGTCTTCGCCGTCACCGACAAGGCGGCCGGCAAGCGGGGGATCTCCGGCTTCATCGTCGACACCGGCGCGCCCGATTACGCACCGGGCTACGTCGTCGCGCGGGTCGAGGAGAAGCTCGGCCAGCGTGCGTCCGACACCGCGCAGATCGTCTTCGACAACTGCCGGGTGCCGGCGTCGAACCTGCTCGGCCGCGAGGGCGAGGGCTACCGGATCGCGCTGTCGAACCTCGAAGCGGGGCGGATCGGCATCGCCGCGCAGGCGGTGGGGATGGCGTGGGCGGCGTTCGAGGCAGCGCTCGCGTACGCGCGCGACCGGACGAGCTTCGGCAAGGTGCTGGTCGAGCATCAGGCGATCAACTTCAAGCTCGCCGACATGGCAACGCAGATCGAGGCCGCGCGGCAGCTCGTCTGGCACGCAGCGGCACTGCGCGACGCCGGGCTGCCGTGCCTCAAGGAAGCGTCGATGGCGAAGCTCAACGCGTCGGAGATGGCCGAGCGCGTTTGCTCCGACGCGATCCAGATCCACGGCGGCTACGGCTACGTCGTCGATTTCCCGGTCGAGCGCATCTACCGCGACGTCCGGGTGTGCCAGATCTACGAAGGCACCAGCGAAATCCAGCGGCTGGTGATCGGCCGCGCGCTGACGGGCTGAACGAAGGTACCTTGCGATGAACGACAGCCGTTACAGCGCGATCGAGGTCGGCGCCCGCTTCGAGCGGCAGGTGACGTTCGACGCGGCGTCGATCCGCCACTTCGCCGAGCTGTGCGGCGACGCCAATCCGCTGCACCGCGACGACGCGGCAGCGGCGAAGAGCACGTTCGGCACGCTGATCGCTTCCGGCCCGCACGTGACCGCGCTGATGATGGGGCTCGACGCGACGTACTTCACCCGCGAGCACGAGGCGCTGGGGCTCGGCTTCGAGTTCCGTTTTGTTCGTGCCGTCCCGGCGGGAGTCACGCTGACGCTCGAATGGACGGTGACCGGCGCCGAGCCGAAGTCCTCGCTCGAAGGCGACATCGTCGCCGTCGACGGCCGCGCCGTCGACGCGGCGGGCAACGTGTACGTGACTGGCCACGGCACGAACCTCGTGCGTGCGCCGATGAGGGGAGACCTGTGAGCGCACCGATCGAGTTCTGGTTCGACTTCTCGTCGCCGTATGGCTATCTGGCCGCGCAGAAGATCGACGCGCTGGCGGCGAAGTACGGCCGCGCCGTCGACTGGCGGCCGATGCTGCTCGGCGTCGTGTTCAAGCACGTCGGCACCGCGCCGCTGACGCAGGTGCCGCTGAAGGGCGATTACTCGAAGCGCGACTTCAACCGCAGCGCGCGCTTCCACGGCCTCGCCGAATTCCGGATGCCGGACCCGTTCCCGATTCCGACGCAGGCGGCGGCGAGGATCTTCCTGTGGCAGAAGGCCCGCGATCCGCTGGCGGCGGTCGGGCTCGGCCGTGCGCTCTACCACGCCTACTTCCGCGATCACGTCGACATCTCGAAGCCGGACGCGGCTGCCGCCGTCGCCGCGAAGGAGGGCGTCGACGCCGCAGCGGCACGCGCCGCCGTCGACGACCCCGCGATCAAGGACGCGCTGAAACGCGAAGTCGAGGAAGGGATCGCGCGCGGCGTGTTCGGCTCGCCGTTCGTGTTCGTCGACGGCGAGCCGTTCTGGGGGCTCGACCGCTTCGACCAGCTCGAGCGCTGGCTCGCCACCGGCGGGTTCTGACGTCATGGCCGATTTCACGCTCCACTGCTTCGCCCAGTCCGGCAACGCGTACAAGCCGGCGCTGATGCTGCAACTGGCCGATGCCGACTGGGCGCCGCGGTTCGTCGACTACTTCGGCGGCGAAACGCGCACGCCCGGGTATCGGGCGCTGAATGTGATGGGCGAGGTGCCGCTGCTCCTGCATCGCGACGTCCGGCTCGCGCAGTCGGGCGTGATCCTCGACTATCTCGCCGGGGCGCTCGGCAAGTTCGGTGCGGCCGACGCCGGCGAGCGTCACGAGATCCTGCGCTGGCTGCTGTGGGACAACCACAAGCTGACCAGCTACACGGCGACGCACCGCTTCATGCGCACGTTCGCGAAGGATCCCGATCCGGCGGTGCTGGCGGAATTCCGCAAGCGCGCCGAGGCGGCGTGGCGCGTGCTCGACACGCATCTGTCCGCCCGCCGCTACGTCGTCGGCGAGCGGCTGACGATTGCCGACCTGTCGCTCTGCGGCTACCTGTTCTGGCCGGACGAGATCGGCGTCGACTGGGCCGCCGACCATCCTGCGATCGACGCCTGGCTCGCGCGCATCCGCGCGGAGCCGCGCTGGGTGGCGCCGTACACGCTGATGCCGGGGCACCCGCGTTGAGCGGCGTCCACGACCTCGCGCTGTTCGTCGTCGCCGGGCTTCTGCTCAACCTGACGCCCGGCCCCGACATGGCGTACATTGCCGCCCGCGGCGCTGCCGGCGGATTGCGCGCCGGCGTGGCCGCGACGCTCGGCATCACCGCCGGCTGCGTCGTGCACACGCTCGCCGCCGCCGCCGGGCTGTCGGTGTTGCTGGCGACGTCGTCGGCAGCGTTCGCGATCGTCAAGTGGTGCGGCGCCGCGTATCTGCTCTACATGGGAATCAGGCTGGTCGTCGCGAGCCTTCGCGCAGCGCGCGCGTCCGGTTCCGGACCCGAGTCTTTGCTGCCGCCCGCGGCGCCGGCGCGGATCTTCCGCGAGGCGTTCGTCATCAACGTGTTCAATCCCAAGGTCGCGCTGTTCTTCCTCGCCTTCCTGCCGCAGTTCATCGACGCCGGCGCGCCGGCGAAGGCGCTGGCGTTCGTCGCGCTCGGCTGCGTGTTCAATTTCAACAGCCTGTTCGTCAACCTCCCGGTCGCGTGGCTCGCCGCGCGGGCAAGCCGCCGGCTCCGTGCCAGCGCGACACTGGCCCGGTGGCTTTCCGGCGCCGTCGGCGCGCTGTTCGTCCTGCTTGCCGCGCGCCTCGCGACGCTCGAACGGGCATAATCGCGCCTGCCGCTCCCGATCCCCATGCCCGTTCTCGACACCCGACTCGACCCGCGCGACGCGACGTTCACGAAGAACCGCGACGCGATGGCGGCGCTCGTCGCCGACCTCCGGGCGAAAGTGGCCGAAGTCGAGCAAGGCGGCGGCGACGGCCCGCGCGCGAAGCACGCGGCGCGCGGCAAGCTGCTGCCGCGCGAGCGGGTCCGCACGCTGCTGGACCCCGGCTCGCCGTTCCTCGAGTTCTCGCAGCTCGCCGCGTACGGGATGTACGACGACACGATCGCCTCGGCGGGCGTGATCACCGGCATCGGCCGCGTCGCCGGCCGCGAGTGCGTCGTCGTCTGCAACGACGCCACGGTCAAGGGCGGCACCTACTACCCGCTGACGGTGAAGAAGCACGTCCGCGCGCAGGAGATCGCGCGCGAGAACAACTTGCCGTGCATCTACCTCGTCGACTCCGGTGGCGCCAACCTGCCGAACCAGGTCGAGGTGTTCCCCGATCGCGACCACTTCGGCCGCATCTTCTACAACCAGGCGACGATGTCGGCGCAGGGCATCCCGCAGATCGCCGTCGTCATGGGCTCGTGCACCGCGGGCGGGGCGTACGTTCCGGCGATGTCCGACGAGTCGATCATCGTCCGCGACCAGGGAACGATCTTCCTCGGCGGGCCGCCGCTGGTGAAGGCCGCCACCGGCGAGATCGTCACCGCCGAGGAACTGGGCGGCGCCGACGTCCACACCCGGATCTCGGGTGTGGCCGACCATCTCGCGCTGAACGACCATCACGCGCTCGCGATCGCGCGGCGGATCGTCGGCGATCTCAACCGCGGGAAGCGCATCGCCACCGAGGTGCGCCTGCCGGTGCCGCCGAAGTACGCGCCGGAGGAGATCTACGGCGTCATCAACGCCGACATCAAGAAGCCGTACGACGTGCGCGAGGTGATCGCGCGGATCGTCGACGGCAGCGAGTTCGACGAGTTCAAGGTCCGCTACGGTACGACGCTGGTCACCGGCTTCGCCCGGATCTGCGGCTATCCGGTCGGCTTCGTCGCCAACAACGGCGTGCTGTTCTCGGAATCGGCGTTGAAGGGCGCGCACTTCATCGAGCTGTGCGCGCAGCGCGGCATCCCGCTGGTGTTCCTGCAGAACGTCACGGGCTTCATGGTCGGGCAGAAGTACGAGGCCGGCGGCATCGCCCGCGACGGCGCGAAGATGGTCACTGCGGTGTCGTGCGCGCAGGTGCCGAAATTCACGGTGATCATCGGCGGCAGCTACGGCGCCGGCAACTACGGGATGTGCGGCCGCGCGTTCAGCCCGCGCTTTCTGTGGATGTGGCCGAACGCGCGGATCTCGGTGATGGGCGGCGAGCAGGCGGCGACGGTGTTGGCGACGGTGCGCCGCGACGCGATCGAGGCGAAGGGCGGCACGTGGACGGCTGAGGACGAGGAAGCGTTCCGGGCGCCGGTGCGCGCGCAGTACGAGCGCGAGGGCCATCCGTACTTCGCCAGCGCGCGGCTGTGGGACGACGGCATCATCAACCCGGCCGACACCCGGCGCGTGCTGGGGCTCGCGATCTCGGCGTCGCTCAACCGGCCGATCGAGCCGACGAAATTCGGCGTGTTCCGGATGTGAGGCGGGCGATGGCGAGAGCGAAAGCGAAGACGAAGGCGGCGGGCGTGACCACGGGCGCAGCGACGCGCAAGGGACGCACGACGGGAAAGGCCGCCGCGTACGAAACGCTGGTGGTCGAGGTTCGAAACGGCGTGGCGTTGCTGGCGCTCGCGCGGCCGGACGTGCACAACGCGTTCGACCAGACGCTGATCGCGGAGCTGACGCGCGCGCTGGTCGCGCTGGACGCCGACGACGCGGTTCGCGCCGTCGTCCTCCTCGGCCACGGCCGGAGCTTCTGCGCCGGCGCCGATCTCAACTGGATGAAAAAGATGGCCGGGTACGGCCGCGCCGAGAACGTCGGCGACGCGATGGCGCTGGCGACGATGCTGAATACGTTGGCCCGCGTTCGCAAGCCGACGATCGCGCGCGTCCACGGCCCGGCGTTCGGCGGCGGCGTCGGCCTCGTCGCGTGCTGCGACATCGCGATCGCCGCCATCGAGGCGACGTTCTCGCTGTCGGAGGCGAAGCTCGGGCTGATCCCGGCGACGATCGCCCCGTACGTCGTCGAGGCGATCGGGGCGCGTGCCGCGCGCCGCTGCTTCCTGACCGCGGAGCGGTTCGACGCGGCGGAAGCGTACCGGATCGGCCTCGTCCACGACATCGTGCCGCTCCCCGCGCTCGACGAGCGGATCAACGAGATTCTCGGCGCGCTGCTCGTCGCCGGCCCGAATGCGCAGGCGGAGTCGAAAGCGCTGATCCGCGCGGTCGCGCACCGGCCGATCGACGACGCGGTGATCGCCGACACCGCGCAGCGGATCGCGACGGTGCGCGCGTCGTCCGAGGGCCGCGAAGGCGTCGCCGCATTCCTCAGCAAGCGGGCCCCGGCGTGGGTGCCGCCAACGCTGCGGCAGAAATGAACGCCATTCCCGGCCTCGCGCAGTTCGACACGTGGCAGCTCGTCGCGCTGGCCGCGGCGCTCGGCTGGGCGAGCGGCATCCGGCTCTACGCGGTGCTGTTCATCGTCGGCGGGCTCGGTTACCTGCACTGGGTGGACCTGCCGGGCGGCTTGACGGTGCTCGCGCATCCGTGGGTGCTCGCGGCGTCGGGCTTCATGTTCGCCGTCGAGTTCTTCGCCGACAAGGTCCCGGGCGTCGATACGCTGTGGGACGCCGTCCACACGTTCATCCGCATTCCTGCCGGCGCGGTGCTCGCCGCCAGCGTGTTCGGCGACTCGTCGACGGCAGCGACGCTCGCCGCGGCGATCGTCGGCGGATCGCTCGCTGCCGGCAGCCACCTCGCCAAGGCGGGCAGCCGCGCGGTGATCAACACGTCGCCGGAGCCGTTCTCGAACTGGGCGGCGTCGTTCGGCGAGGAGCTGGCGGTCGGCACGGTGCTGTGGCTCGCCTTCGCGAATCCAATTGCGGCACTGATCGTGCTGGCTGTGCTCGTCGCGCTGACGATCTGGCTGATCCCGAAGGTGTGGCGCTTCGTCAGGGCGCTGATCGGGCGGCTGACCGGAACCGCGAACCCGCGCCCGCGCGGCCCCGACGACAGAGCGACGCCGACCCCCGATGTTTGACAAGATCCTGATCGCAAACCGCGGCGAGATCACCTGCCGCGTTGCGCGCACGGCGCGCCGGATGGGGATCCGCACGGTCGCCGTCTACTCGGACGCCGACGCCGACGCGCTGCACGTCGCCGCCTGCGACGAGGCGTACCGTCTCGGCCCGCCGCCTCCGCGCGAGAGCTACCTCAAGGGTGACGCGATCATCGCGATTGCACGCCGCGTCGGCGCGCAGGCGATCCATCCTGGCTACGGTTTCCTCTCCGAGAACGAGGCGTTCGCCGCGGCGTGCGGCGCGGCCGGCATCGCGTTCATCGGCCCGCCGCCGGCGGCGATCGCGGCGATGGGATCGAAGTCGGCGGCGAAGAACATCATGGGCAAGGCAGGGGTGCCGCTGGTGCCCGGCTACCACGGCGACGACCAGGACCCGAATCTCCTCGCGCGCGAAGCGGCGAAGATCGGATTCCCGGTGCTGATCAAGGCGATTGCCGGTGGCGGCGGCAAGGGAATGAAGATCGTCGACCGCGCCGAGGAATTCGCCGCCGCGCTCGCCTCCGCCCAGCGCGAAGCGAAGGCCGGGTTCGGCGACGACCGCGTGCTGATCGAGAAGTACCTGACGGCGCCGCGCCACATCGAGATCCAGGTGTTCGCCGACACCCACGGCCACGCGGTGTACCTGTTCGAACGCGACTGCTCGGTGCAGCGCCGCCACCAGAAGGTGCTCGAGGAAGCGCCGGCGCCTTTGATGAAGCCGGAGCACCGCCGCGCGATGGGTGCCGCCGCCGTTGCCGCGGCGAAGGCGATCGGCTACGTCGGCGCGGGCACCGTCGAGTTCATCGCCGCCGACACGTTCGCGCGTGACGGCGCGTTCTACTTCATGGAGATGAACACCCGGCTGCAGGTCGAGCATCCGGTCACCGAAATGATCACCGGCTGCGACCTGGTCGAATGGCAGCTCCGCGTCGCCGCCGGCCTGCCGCTGCCGCTCGCGCAGGATGCGCTGACGCTGACCGGGCACGCGATCGAGGCGCGGATCTACGCCGAGGACCCGGATCGCGGCTTCCTGCCGTCGATCGGCCGGCTCGCGCACCTGCGGGCGCCGGCGACTGGCGCGGCGGTCCGCGTCGACACCGGTGTGCAGGCGGGCGACGAGATTACGCCGTTCTACGACCCGATGATCGCCAAGCTCGTCGTCCACGGCGAGGATCGGGGAGCGGCGCTGCGCCGGCTCGCCGAGGCGCTCGCGGAGTACGAGATCGTCGGCGTCGCGACCAACGTCGCGTTCCTGCAGCGCGTCGTCGCCCACGATGCGTTCGCGTCGGGCCATGTCGACACCGGCCTCATCGCGCGCCACCACGCGGCGCTGTTTCCGGTGCCTTCGCCGGTGCCGCGCGACGCCTTGCTGGCGGCGGCGCTGGCCGAAGTCGAGACGCTCGTCGCCGGGCGCGCCGCTGCCGCCCGCGCGTCCGGGGATCCCCATTCGCCGTGGCACGCCGTCGATCCGTGGTGGCCGAACAGCGCAAGCCATGCGATCGCGCTGTCGTTCGCCGACGGCGATCTGCGCCACGATGCCGCGCTGTCCCGCGAAAGTGACGGCTGGCGAGTCGTGATGGCGGACGGCGCGGTGCGGGCGCGCGTCGGCGAGCGCGACGGCCGGCTCGCGATCGCCACCGACGGCGCCGAGTTCGTCGCCACCGTCGTCGCTCACGGCGAGGAGCGGCATGTGTTCTGCGCCGGCGCGCACCGCCGGCTGCTGCTCATCGATCAGCTCGCGCACGCGGGCGAGGAAGAGGCGCACGGCGGCCACCTCACGGCGCCGATGTCGGGAACCGTCGTCGCGGTGCTGGTGAAGGTCGGCGACAAAGTCGTCAAGGGCGCGCTGCTGATGATCCTCGAGGCGATGAAGATGGAGCACACGATCGCGGCGCCGGCCGCGGGCATCGTCGCCGCCGTCAATTACCGCGCCGGCGACCGCGTGCAGGAAGGCGCCGACCTCGTCGACCTGGACGACGCGTGACCGGCACGTCGCTGCAGCGGAGGCACGCTCCGCGGTGAACATCCTGCTGCAGATGCCCGGTCGCGCCGTCGACGAGTGGCACGCCGCGCTGGCGACGGCGCTCCCTGATGCGGCGATCGCCATGTGGCCCGACGCACCGCCTGCGCCCGACTACGCGCTCGTCTGGAAGCCACCGGCCGAGCTGTTCAAGCGGTCGCGACCGACGCGGGCGATCTTCAACCTCGGCGCGGGCGTCGATTCGCTGCTCGCCGTGCCGACGCTGCCGGAAGGCGTCCCGGTGATCCGTCTCGAGGACGCCGGAATGGCGGCGCAGATGGCCGAGTACGTGACGCTCGCCGTGCTGCGCGCGTATCGCGAATCGGATCGGTACGACGAGGCGCAGCGCGCCGGCCGCTGGCAGCCGCGCCCGCGGCTCGCGCAGAGCGATTTCGGCATCGGCATCCTCGGCTTCGGCGTGCTCGGCCGCGCCGTCGCGGCGGCGCTGGCGCCGTTCGGGTTTCCGCTGGCGGGCTGGAGCCGCCGGCGTCGTGACGAGGCCGGCGTCGCCGCGTTTGCCGGTCCGGACGAGCTGCCGGCGTTCCTCCAGCGGACGCGCGTGCTCGTATGCCTGCTGCCGTCGACGCTTCAGACGCGCGGGCTCCTCTGTCGGGCGACGCTCGAACGGTTGTCGCGCGGCGCGCATGTGGTCAACGTCGCGCGCGGCGACCTCGTCGTCGACGCCGACCTCGTCGCGCTGCTCGATGCCGGCCATCTCGCCGGCGCGACGCTCGACGTGTTCCGCACCGAGCCGCTGCCGCCGGACCATGCGTTCTGGCATCATCCGCGGATCGTCGTCACCCCGCACGTGTCGGCGGTCACCGACGTCGCGAGCTCGATCTCGCAGGTTGCCGTGAAGATCCGGCGGCTCCAGCAGGGGCAGCCGGTGACGGGCGTGGTCGACCGCGGTCGCGGCTACTGAGAGATGGCGCAGGAGAACATGGGCACCGGAACGAAATTGCCGACGCGCGTGCGCCTGGTCGAAGTCGGGCCGCGCGACGGCTTGCAGAACGAGGAGGCAATGGTGCCGACCGACGTCAAGGTCACGCTGATCGACCTGCTGACCGACGCCGGCTTCCCGGCGATCGAGGCGACGGCATTCGTGTCGCCGAAGTGGGTGCCGCAGATGGCCGACGCCGCCGACGTGATGGCGCGGATCCGCCGCAAGCCCGGCGTCCGCTATCCGGTGCTGACGCCGAACCTGAAGGGCTTCGAGGCGGCGCTGGCCGCAGGTGCCGACGAGGTCGCGGTGTTCGTCGCGGCGTCGGAAACATTCTCGCGCCGGAACATCAACTGCACCATCGCCGAGAGCCTCGAGCGTGCGCAGCCGATCTGTGCCGCGGCGAAGTCGCACGGCATCCGCGTGCGCGGCTACATCTCGTGCGTGCTCGGCTGTCCGTACGAAGGTGAGGTCGCGCCGGCGAAGGTGGCGGACGTGGCGGCGGTGCTTTACGACCTCGGCAGCTACGAGGTCTCACTCGGCGACACGATCGGCGTCGGCACTGCCGGGAAGACGCAGACGCTCTTCGCCACGGTCGCGGAACGGGTGCCGGTCGCAGCACTCGCCGGGCATTTCCACGACACCTACGGCCAGGCGCTGGCGAACGTGTTCGCCGCGTTGCAGATGGGCGTGGCGACGTTCGACTGCTCGGCGGCCGGGCTCGGCGGCTGCCCGTACGCGAAAGGCGCGACGGGCAACGTCGCCAGCGAGGACGTCGTCTACCTGCTCGACGGCCTCGGCATCGAGACCGGCGTCGACCTGACGAAGCTCCGCGCCGCCGGCCGGTTCATCTCCGGGTTCCTCGGCCGCGAGCCGGTGTCGCGCGTCGCGCGGGCATTGGCGGCGAGGGATCCGCAGGCGGCATCCGCGACATGAGCACCGGCGCCAACCGTCCGGTTGCCGGTGAAGCGGCGGCCGCCGTCGCGTCGCCGTGCACCAGCGTCTGCACGATGGATGCGGGAAGCGGCCTGTGCGTCGGCTGCTTCCGGACGCTGGACGAGATCGCCGACTGGAGCGTGCTCGACGCGGATGCGAAGCGCGACGTGCTGGCGGCGTTGCCGGCCCGCCGTGCGGCGGCAGGAAGGTCGCGGCCGTGACAATCGCCGACTGGTACTTCGACTTCATCTCGCCGTTCGCTTACCTGCAGAGCGAGCGTCTGGCCACGCTGGCGCCGCGGCTGGCGATCCGCTACAAGCCCGTGCTGTTTGCCGGTCTCCTCGGCGCAAACGGCCAGAAGGGGCCGGCGGAGATCGCGTCAAAGCGCACGTTCACGTACCGGTTCTGCGTCTGGCAGGCGAAACAGCTCGGCATTCCGTTCAAGTTTCCGCCCGAGCACCCGTTCAACCCGTTGCCGCTCTTGCGGCTCGCGATCGCATGCGACTCTGCGCCGGACGCCGTGCACCGCATCTTCCGCTTCGTGTGGGCCGACGGCCGTCTGCCCGACCTGCCGATCGAGTGGGCCGAGCTGACCGGCGCGCTCGGCGTTCCCGACGCGGACGCACGGATCGCGTCGGCGGAGGTCAAGGACAAGCTTCGCCGCAACACCGACGAGGCGATCGCCCGCGGCGTGTTCGGCGTGCCGACGCTCGCGATCGGCGGCGAGCTGTTCTGGGGCGTGGATGCGACCGGGATGGCGGCCGACTACGTCACCGCCGGTTGCCGCTTCGACGATCCCGAGTACGCGCGCATCGCCGATCTTCCGGTGGGCGCGGTGCGCGCGGCGGCCGCCGTCAAGCCGGCGCGAAAGTCCTGACCACGCCGTCGACGACGAGCGCGGCGATCGCGTCGTCGCCGTACCCGGCTTCGCGCAGCACGTCGGCGCTGTGCTCGCCCTGCGCCGGCGCCGCGCTGCCGATGCCCGCGTCGAGATCGGAAAGCTTGAACGGCGGCGCGTACTGCCGGCTGCCGTCGGGCGCCGTCGCGACCATTCCGCGCGCGGCGAACTGCGGATCGTCGAGCGCCTCCTGCAGCGTCAGCACCGGCGTGACGCAGCAGTCGACGTCGCCGAATGTCCGGGTCCAGTGGGCGAGCGACGCGCCGGCGAACACCGCTGCCAGCTCCTTGCGCACGCGTTCGCCGTCGGCGCCGAGGGCGAGGCCGCTGCCGGCGAGGTCGGGCCGGCCGATCGTCGTGCACAGCGCGCGCCAGAATTTCTCCTCGAGCGCGCCGACCGCCAGCCAGCGACCGTCCTGCGTCGCGTAGACGCCGTAGCACGGGACACCGCCGGTCAGCAGATCCTCGCCGCGCGGCAACGTCCGGCCCCACTGTTCGAGCGCGTGCAGCGCAAAGATGTTGTGCGCGAGCGCGCTGTCGGCCATCGCCACGTCGACGTAGCGTCCGCGACCCGTCCGCTGTGCGCCGATGAGCGCGGCGAGGATGGCGACGGCGGCCGTCGACGCGCCGCCGAGCAGGTCGGCGATCTGAAGGTTCGACAGCGCCGGCGGGCCGCCGCGCGCGCCGGTCTGGTCGAGCACGCCGGCGTAGCCGAGGTAGTTGATGTCGTGGCCGGCCTGCTTCGCCCGCGGGCCGGTCTGCCCGTAGCCGCTGATCGCCGCGTAGACGATCTCCGGATTGACGGAGGCCGTCGCCGCGTAATCGACGCCGAGCGCCGCGACGACGCCCGGCCGGAAGCTCTCGACGACGACGTCGGCGCGCTTCACCAGCGCGAAGTACGCCTGGCGGCCGCGCGGATCCTTGAGGTCGAGCGCGACGCTGCGCTTGTTGCGGTTCACCGCGCGGAAGAACGCGGAGACGCTCCCCGGGCGATTGCCGAGGGTCCGCGCGTAGTCGCCGGCGCCGGTGTCCTCGACCTTGACGACGTCGGCGCCGAGGTCGGCGAGGTAAAGCGTGCAGACCGGGCCGGGCAACAGGCGCGTGAGGTCGAGAACGCGGACACCCGCGAGCGGCGGCGCGGTCACAGCGTGTCGGCGCCCGGAATGCCGAGGTCGCGCTTGATCGCGCGCGCGGTGGCCAGCGCCTCGTCGATCGTCAGCGCGAGGCAGGTGACGTGGCCCATCTTGCGGCCGCGCCGCGGCACCGCCTTGCCGTAGATGTGCAGCTTCGCCTGCGGGTGTCGGAGCACGCACGTCCAGTCGGGCTCGCGCGGCGACCGCGCCGCCGGCGACGCGAACCAGATGTCGCCGAGGAGGTTCAGCATCACCGCCGGCTCGTGCTGGCGCGTGGCGCCGAGCGGCAGGTCGGCCAGCACCCGCGCCTGCTGCTCGAACTGCGACGTCACGCAGGCGTCGATCGTGTAGTGGCCGCTGTTGTGCGGCCGCGGCGCGATCTCGTTGACGAGCAACTCTCCCGCCGTCGACACGAACATCTCGACGCACAGCACGCCGCGGTAGTCGAGCTTGGTGGCGACGGCGGTCGCGATCGCGCGCGCCTGCCCGGCCAGCGCGTCCGTCACCCGCGCCGGGACGATCGTCACGTCGAGGATGCTGTCGCGGTGCCGGTTTTCGGCGACTGGCCACGTCGCCGTCTCGCCGCGCTCGTTGCGGGCGACGATCACCGACACCTCGCAGGCCAGCGCGACCAGCGCCTCGAGCACGCACGGCTGGCCGCTCATCTCGCGGAACGCGGCCGCGACGTCGGCCGTGCCGGCGACGCGCACCTGCCCCTTGCCGTCGTAACCGAAGCGCGCGCTCTTGACGATGCCGGGGACAAGCGCCGGGTCGACATCGCGGGCGTCGGCGTCGCTGCGCAGCACGGCGAAGCGCGTCACCGCGAAGCCGTGCCCGGCGAGGAACGTCTTCTCGCTGATCCGGTCCTGCGCGATGGCGACGCTCGCCGCCGCCGGCGTCACGCGCGCCGTGCGGGCGAGGTAATCGAGGGCGCCCGCGGGCACGTTCTCGAATTCGGTCGTCGCCGCCCGCGCGAGCGCGCCGAGCTCGGCCAGCGCCGCGGGATCGAGGTAATCGGCGCGCAGGTGACGATCGGCGACGCTGCCGGCAGGGCTGTCGGCGCCGGGATCGAGCACGGCCACCTTGTAGCCGAGGCTCTGCGCGGCCATGCAGAACATCCGGCCGAGCTGGCCGCCGCCCAGCAGTCCCAGCCAGGCGCCGGGGGGGACGACCGAGCGCATTCGCGTCGGGCTAGGTTGCCGGCGGCACCCGCATCGCGCGGGCGGTGCCGGTCTGCTTCAGCCGGAACGCGGCGAGCTTCTTTGCC
Organism: Betaproteobacteria bacterium; assembly: GCA_040007035.1. Taxonomy (GTDB): domain Bacteria; phylum Pseudomonadota; class Gammaproteobacteria; order Burkholderiales; family Casimicrobiaceae; genus CAIWHR01. The sequence goes on from JBDTVU010000006.1 coordinate 45,745, forward strand.
ACGGCCGGGTCAGTCGCGGCGATCATCGCGACGGCGAACAGGCCGGCATTCGCGGCGCCGGCTTCGCCGATGGCGAACGTCGCGACCGGTATGCCCTTCGGCATCTGCACGATCGAAAGGAGCGAATCTTCGCCGCGCAGGTATTTCGACGGCACCGGCACGCCGAGCACGGGCACCGTCGTCTTGGCGGCGAGCATTCCGGGCAGGTGCGCCGCGCCGCCGGCACCGGCGATGATGCAGCGCAGGCCGCGCGGGCCGGCGTCCTCGGCGTATTCGAACATGTCGTCGGGCATCCGGTGCGCGGAGACCACGCGTGCCTCGCAGGCGATGCCGAACGCGTCGAGCTGGGCCACGGCGTGGCGCATGATGTCCCAGTCGCTGTCGCTCCCCATCACGACGCCCACCAGCGGGGCGCTTTTCCGTTGTGCCATCGGTCCTCCCCGGGGTGCGGCGTTCCTGCGGCGCGCCACGGTGGCGCGGCGGCGGTTTGTCGACCCGGATTTTATCACCCGCTGCGACCGAACCACGCGAATGTGCCGCGGTCTGAACGGTGCCTGCCAACACTGAAGCGACGCCCGGTTGCCCGGAACAGGCGCGTCGCGGACAATAACCCCGTGCCTCGTCCCCTTCCCATCGCCCTCGCGCTGATTGCGCTCGTCATCGTCGGTGTCGCCCTCCCGGCAGCTCCGGCGGCGGCATCGGATGCAGATTTCCTCGCCGCGCGTGCCGCGTTCGACCGCGGCGACCGCGCCCGGCTGGAGGCGCTGGCGCCGAAGCTCTCCGGTCACATCCTCGAGACCTACGTAGAGTTCTGGCGGCTGAAGCTGCGGCTCGAGACGGCCGGTGACGACGAGGTGCGCGCATTTCTCGCGCGCTGGCCCGGCACGCCACTGGCCGAGCGGTTGCGCGCCGACTGGCTGAAGTCGCTCGGCAAGCGCGGGCTGTGGAACGTCTTCGCGATCGACTGGATGCCGGCGAGCGGCGACGACGTCGAGCTCACGTGCTACGGGCTGCAGTACCGCACACAGCAGGACCGGCAGGAGCGCGACGCGGCGCTGGCGGCCGCGAAGCCGCTGTGGTTCACCGGGCAGGCGACGCCGGATGCGTGCGAGCCGCTGTTCGCGACGCTGCTCGCGAAGGGCGACCTCGGCACCGACGACCGGCGCGCGCGGTTCCGGTTGGCGACCGAGGCCGGCAATGTACGCCTCGCCCAGTCGATTGCCGTCGACCTGCCGCCCGACGACCGGATCACCGCGCGCGAGTTCGCGCATGTCGACACCGACCCCGGTCGCGCGCTCGGGAAGGGCGACTTCCGCTGGAAGCAGCAGGGCGGACGCGAGCTCGCGCTGTACGCGCTCGAGCGCGCCGCACGCAACGACGCCGCGGGCGTGCGCGATTCGTGGGAAAAGCAGCGCGACCGCCTGCCGTCGGCGGACCGGCTGTACGGCAATGCGCGGATCGCGTATCACGCTGCCCGGCAGCTCAACCCGCAGGCGAACGCGTGGTATCGGGAGGCGGCCGGCGCACCGCTCAACGAAGCGCAGCAGCAGTGGCGGGTCCGCGCCGCGCTGCGGGCAGGCGCGTGGCCCGACGTGCTCGCCGCAGTCGACGCGATGCCGGCGGCGACGGCGGTGGATCCCGCGTGGCGGTACTGGCGCGCGCGGGCGCTGGCGGTGGCCGGGCGTGCCGACGAGGCCGATGCCGCGTACAAGGCGTTTGCCGCGGAGTTCAATTTCTACGCGCTGCTCGCCGCGGAGGCTCTCGGCGCCGGCGCCGAGAAGATGCGCGACCTCACAAGCGCGCCTCTGTCGCCGGGGCCGGACGCGCTCGCGGCGTTCGGCGCGCGGCCGGACGTGCGCCGCGCGGTGAAGCTGGCGGAGCTCGACCTGCGGCCGGAGTCGCAGCGCGAGTGGGTCGCCATCGTTCGCGGCCAGCCGGACGGCGCGCTGCTGCTCGCCGCCGAGTACGCGCGTCGGCAAGGGCTCTACGACCGCGCGATCAACACCGCCGAGCGCACGCGGGCACGGCACGATTTCGGCCTGCGCTACCAGGTGCCGTATCGCGAGCACTTCGCCGCCGCCGCGCGCGACAACGACGTCGACGTCACGCTGCTCCTCGGCATCGCGCGGCAGGAGTCGCGGTTCGCGCCCGACATCGTGTCGTCGGCGGGTGCGGTCGGGCTGATGCAGCTGATGCCGCCGACCGCGCGCTGGGTCGCGAAACAGATGAACCGCGCTGACTGGCGCCCCGCGCAGATCGGCGACGTCGCCACCAACACGCAGTTCGGCGCGTTCTACTTCAAGTACTGGCTCGACCGGCTGGAACGGATGCCGGCGCTTGCCGCTGCCGCGTATAATGCGGGGCCGAACCGCGCGCAGGCCTGGCGCAACGGCGCCCCGCTCGAGGGCGCGATCTGGGTCGAGACGATCCCGTTCAACGAGACCCGCGATTACGTGAAGAAGGTGCTCGCCAACACGATGTTCTACGCCCGCGAGCTGCAGCAGCCGTACGTCGCGCTTTCGGTGCGACTCGGCACCGTGCCGCCGCGCGGCGCCGGCGCCGCGGATCCGGCCGTCGCCGCCACCAACGGCAACTGACGATGGGAGCGCGCACCGTACTCGTCGTCGGCGGCAGCGGCTTCGTCGGGCGCGCGATCGTCGGCCGGCTCGCCGCCGCGGGCCATCGGGTGGTCGTGCCGACGCGTCGCCGCAACAATGCGCGCGAGCTGCTGCTGCTGCCCACCGTCGACGTCGTCGAGGCCGACGTCCACGATCCGGCGGCGTTTGCCCGGCTTGCCGGCGGCACCGACGCCGTCGTCAATCTCGTCGGCATCCTGAACGAGAGTCGCGGCGAAACGTTCGAGGCGGTGCATCTCGAGCTGACGCGGCATGTCATCGCTGCGTGCGCGTCCGCCGGCGTCCGCCGCCTGATCCAGATGAGCGCGCTCAACGCCGATCCGGCGGGGCCGAGCCGCTACCAGCGCACCAAGGGCGAGGCCGAGGCTTTGATCCTCGCGTCGGGGCTCGACTGGACGATCTTCCAGCCGTCGGTGATCTTCGGCCGCGACGATTCGTTCCTCAACCTGTTCGCGAGGCTGCTGCGGCTGCTGCCGGTGATGGCGCTCGCCGGCGCCGACGTGAAGTTCCAGCCCGTCTACGTCGGCGACGTTGCCGACTGCTTCGTCCGCGCGCTCGATCAGGACGCGGCGATCGGCCGGATGTATCCGCTGTGCGGCCCGAAGATCTACACATTGCGCGAGCTGGTCCGCTACGTCGGCGAGGTGACGGGCGACGAACGGCCGATCGTCGCGCTCGGCCGCGGACTGGGCAAGCTGCAGGCGCTGGCGCTGGAGATGCTGCCCGGCAAGCTGATGAGCCGCGACAACCTGGCCTCGATGGAAGTCGACAGCGTCTGCGGCTGCGAGTTTCCCGCACTGTTCGGCGTCACGCCGACGGCGCTCGAGGCGGTCGCGCCGGAGTACCTGTCGCCGGCGGCGGCGAAGAGCCGCTACGACGGCTACCGCACGCAGGGCGGACGCTGATCCCGAGTCGCGTTGCGCCGGTCGCGGCGACCCGCTAACGTGCGCGGATGCCCCGTCGCAGAGCAGCACCCCAGCCCGTGAAGATCTTCCGCGTCGGCGGCTCCGTCCGCGACGAATTGCTCGGCTGCCCCGGCGCCGACCGCGACTGGGTCGTCGTCGGCGCGACGCCCGAGACGATGCTGGCGTCGGGCTACCGGCCCGTCGGCAAGGATTTCCCCGTGTTCCTCCATCCGGACACGCACGAGGAATATGCGCTCGCGCGCACCGAGCGCAAGCACGGGCGCGGCTATCGCGGGTTCGAGTTCTTTGCCTCGCCCGACGTGACGCTGGAAGAGGACCTCGCGCGCCGCGACCTCACGATCAACGCGATGGCGCGCGCCGAGGACGGCGCGCTGATCGATCCGTTCGCCGGCGAAGCGGATCTGCGGGCGGGCGTGCTGCGGCACGTCTCGGCGGCGTTTGCCGAGGATCCGCTGCGCGTGCTGCGGGTTGCCCGCTTCGCCGCCCGGTTCGGTTTTGCCGTCGCGCCGGCCACCGAGGCGCTGATGCGCGATCTCGTCCGCTCCGGCGAGCTTTCGTCGCTGTCGGCCGAGCGGGTCTGGCAGGAACTCGCGCGCGGGCTGATGGAGCCGCACCCGGCGCGCCTCATCGCCGTGCTGCGCGAATGCGGGGCGCTGAAGGAATTGCTGCCCGAGGTCGACGCGCTGTTCGGCGTTCCGCAGCCGGCGCCGTCGCACCCGGAGATCGACACCGGCGTCCACGTCGGACTGGTGCTGGAATTCGCGGCGCGCCGCGCGGCGACGCTGCCGGCCCGCTACGCCGCGCTGACGCACGATCTGGGCAAGGCCGCCTCGCCGCCGGCCGACTGGCCGCGGCACATCGGGCACGAAGCGAGGAGCGTTCGCCTCGTCGAGCGGCTGTCGGTGCGGCTCAAGGTTCCGGTCGAGTGCCGCGACGCCGCACGGCTGGTCGCGCGCTGGCACGGTGTCGTCCATCGCGCACAGGAGTTGCGTCCGGCGGCGCTGCTCGATTTGCTCAACGCCGCCGACGCGCTGCGCCGGCCCGAGCGCCTCGACACGCTGCTGATGGCCTGCGAATGCGATCTGATGTCGCGCCCCGGTGCGACCGGCGAATACGTGCAGGCGCGAATCGTCCGCGACGCGCTGGCCGTGGTGAAGCGCGTCGATGCGGGGGCGGTGGCGAAGCGGGCCGCGGGGCGGAAGCCTGCGGCGGGCGCGAACGCTGCCGATGCTATCGCGAATGCTTTGCGCGCGGCACGGCTTGCCGCACTGCGCGAATGGCGGCGCGCGTCGGCCGGCAGCCCGGGCGGGACGCCTTCGTCGCCGGCCGCGGTCAGATCCGGTAGGCCACCGACCGCATCACGTCGGCCGCGACGCGCATCAGGCTCCTGACCGGCGCCGGCAGGTCGATGGCACCGGCCGCCTGTGCCGCCGCGCCGTGGCGCGCTTCGTCGACGCGCATCTGCTCCACGATGGCGCGGCTCTTGGCGTCGGCGTCGGGCAGGCGGTCCATGTGGCCGGTCAGATGCTCCTCGACCTGGCGCTCGGTTTCGACGACGAACCCGAGGTTGACACGATCGCCGGCAAGCCCGGCGGCGATGCCGATCGCGAACGACCCGGCATACCACAGCGGATTGAGCAACGAGCCGCGGTCGTCGAGCTCGGCGAGTCGCTGCTGCGTCCACGCGAGGTGCTCCTCCTCCTCGCGCGCCGCCTGCGCGAACTCGCCGCGGTTCGCGGGGTCGCGGGCGACCAGTGCCTGCGCCGCATAGAGCGCCTGCGCGCAGACCTCGCCGGTGTGGTTGACGCGCATCAGCCCCGCGGCGTGGCGCCGTTCCTCGGGCGCAAGCTCGGCCTCCGGCAGCGCCGCGCCGGGCACCGGCCGCGACGTCGTGGCATGGCCGCCGAGCGTGCGCAACGCGCGGTCGAAGCCGATGATGAGATCGTCGATCATCGTTGCATCGTAGCAAAACCGGGCGCCCGACGCACCGATGTGGCGAGAGCGCGCGAAAAAAACGGGCGCCCGAAGGCGCCCGTCGAAGTTGCATTCCCGACCGGAGCCGGGAGGCAGTTCGCTTCTCCTAGAAGAAGTGAACCATGCCGAGCACGAAGCCCTCCGGCTTGCCGCCGATGGCCGTCGTGTACGGGTTGATGTTGAACGTGTACGACGCATTCTGCCTGTTGTTGATCTTCACATAGCCGGCGTAGGTCAGCGTGCGCTTCGACAGCGGGTACGTGTAGCTGATCGTCCACTCCTGCGAATCGGTCTGGTCGCCCTTCGCCAGACCGGCGACGCGCGTGCCGTCTGCCGCGGAGCCCGTGCCCTTCGCCGCATCGCCGTAGAAGGCGTACAGCTGGCCTGGCCCGAGGTTCGCGGTGACGCCGACGCCCCAGAAGTTGCGCTTCAGGTCGCCCGACACGGTTTCGTACTTCAGGCGTTCGTAGACGGCGCCGACGCGGGCGATGCCAAAGTCGTAGCCACCCGCGAACGAGAAGGCGGCGTCGCTCTTGCCCGCGATGCGGACCGAAACGTGCTGCTCGTACGCCGCGCCCAACTGGATCGGGCCGTTGTTGTAGAAGGCGCCCGTGCTCCAGGCACCGGCGTGCGCGCTGGCGCCCGGCGTCGGCGCGTAGCCGCCATACTGAACGCTGGCCGTGAAGCCGGACAGGTTCGGCGTGTCGTACCGGAGCGAGTTCTGCAGACGATCGTCGAAGCCGCCGGCCTGCGGCTGGCCGGCATAGCCCTGCGCCCACAGCGCGGCCGTCGACAGGATCGAGGTCGTCAGCGTCGGGACGTTACCGAAGATCGGGTGGATGTCGTCGTACGGGGCTAGGAAGCGGCCCATCTTGAACGTACCCCAGCCGCCCTGCAGGCCGACGAACGAGTCACGGCCGGCCAGCGTGCCGCCCGCCTGCGCCGGGTTGACCGACGATTCGACCTGGAAGATCGCGTTCAGGCCGCCACCGAGGGCTTCCGTGCCCTTGATCCCGAAGCGCGACGAGTTGCTGCCCATCCGGTAAACGTTCGGGTCTGAGCCGTTCGCTTGCTTGCCGCTGACGATTTCGGCGGTCAGGTTGACGCGACCATACAGCGTCACGTTCGCAGTCTGCGCTTGTGCCAGCGGGGCAGCCAGCAGGCCCGCAATGGCGACAGCGACGAGCTTTTTGTTCATGAAGTCTCTCCTCTAACGGATAAAATTGGCAAGGAAACAGCGTTTTGCGCTTGCCATCGGAACCTTCTCAGACGTGTCGAGAAGTTGACGCCATTGTGCCAAATCGCCCAATGGCGTGGCAAGGTAAAGGGCGGCTGCCTCGACCGGGGCGACGGGCCTGTTGTTAAAACGCGACAGCCGATGTCCCCGAACCGGTCCGCGATGCCACGAAACGGCGCGATTGGTTACTCGAAACAGGTGCGCTAACGTCATGATCAACTGCGAAAAAACGCCAATTCCCTGCCGCCGGGCCGGATGTGGCCGGTCTGGCGCCGATTTCCCCTGTTTTGCCAAATGGCGGTCGGTCGCGGCGGCCCCGTCGTTCGCACCGGGCCATGCCCCTCGAATCCCGATCGGGCCGGGTCGCGCATGGGCTTGACCGCGGCGACGCCGGGGATCGCGGCCGCGGCGGCGCTCGTCGTCGCCGCGCTCGCCCTCGCCGTCGTGTTCCGCTGGCGCGACAGATTGCCGCACGCCGTCCCCAATGCGCGTTCGCTGCACGACGGCCCGATGCTCCGCGTCGGCGGTATATCGATCTGGGCCGGATTTTTTCCGGTGGCGGCGGCGATGCCGGGCGCGATCCCCGGCGGCGGCGTCACGCTGGCCGCCGTCGCCGCGCTTGCCGGCATGTCGCTCGTCGACGACTGGCGCGGCGTCCACGCGAAAACGCGGCTTGCCTTGCAGCTCGCGCTCGCCACCGTCGTCGCCGCGATGCTGCTGTGGCCGCAACGGGCGGCATTGCCGCCGGCATTGCCGCTCGCGGCGGCGATCGCCATCGCAGCGCTCGCGCTCGCGTGGGCCGCGAACCTGTTCAATTTCATGGATGGCAGCGACGGGCTCGCGGCGGCGATGGCTGTCCTCGGCTTCGGCGCGTACGGCGCGGCGGCCGGGTTCGCCGGGGCGCCGTCGGCAGCGTACTGGGCGCTCGCCGCGGCGACGATCCCGCTCTTCGTGCTCAACCTGCCGCCGGCGCGGACGTTCATGGGCGACGTCGGCTCGGTGCCGCTGGGGTTCCTCGCCGCGGCCGTCGGGCTTGCCGGCTGGCGCGCGGGCACCTGGCCCGGATGGCTGCCGCTGCTCGTGTTCCTCCCCTTCGTCGCCGACGCCTCGGTCACGCTGGCGCAGCGTCTTCTGCGCGGCGAGCGTGTGTGGGAGGCGCACCGGGCGCACTACTACCAGCGTCTTCACCAGCTCGGCGCCGGGCATCGCGGAACGTTGCTGTTTTTCGGCGTTCTGATGACCGGTACCGCGGCTTCCGCGTTGCTGACGCTGGCGTTCGGCCCCGCGGCCGGATGGTGGGTCCTGGGCGGATGGTGCGCGGCTTTTTCCCTGCTGTTCGCCGGCATTGATTATCATTGGAACCGACGCAACCCCGACCCGCGATGACGCAAACCCGCAACTGGCGCGCCTGGCTCGCCTTTGTCCACGACCTGTGCGCAGCGACCGCCGCCTGGGTCGCGATGTACTGGCTCCGCTTCAACCTCGATTTCCGCGAGCCCTACCTCGCCGACATGTGGTGGACGCTGGCGTGGATCGTTCCGCTGCAGGGCGGGATCTTCCTCGCGTTCGGCCTCTATCGTGGCCTCTGGCGGTTCGCGAGCATGCTCGACCTGCAGCGGATCGTGCTCGCCGCCGGCCTCGGCGCGCTGCTGATCCCGCTGGTGCTGGTGATGCTGCAGCTGCAGGCGGTCGTGCCGCGCAGCGTGCTGATCTTCTATCCGGTGGTGCTGATCTTCCTGATGGCGGGCAACCGGTTCGCGTACCGGATCTGGA
>JBDTVU010000007.1:0-53139 GCA_040007035.1 Betaproteobacteria bacterium
TCGTCGCATGGAAGTCGTGGGAGTTCTTCGGCGAAGCCTGGGGCGACGGCCGCGAGAGCAATTCGGTGTGGGCGCCGAAGCTGTGGATCCCTTACCTGTTCATGGCGGTCGGGATGACGCTCCTCTGCCTGCAGCTCGCCGCCCAGATCCCGTCGGCGCGCTTCGGCGTCCTGCGCGGCGCGGCGCGGGAGACCGAATGAACGGCGGCATGGGCGCGCGCGGACGCGGCGGCGAGATGGCGCCCGGGCGCATCGGATGAGCACGCTGCAGATCGGCGCGCTCTACGGCGGCGCGACGCTGCTGCTGCTGTTCTCGGGGATGCCGATCGCGTTCGCCGTCGGCGGCGTGGCGCTGGCGTTCATGTTCGCGCTGATGCCGGCGGCTAACATCGGCGTCGTCGCCGAGACGATCTACTCCGAGCTCGACAACTTCACGCTGCTGACGATCCCGCTGTTCGTGCTGATGGGCGCGGCGATCGGCAAGTCGCGCGCCGGCGAGGATCTCTACTCGTCGCTCAACCGCTGGCTGTCGCGGGTGCCGGGCGGGCTCGGCGTCGCAAACGTGCTCGCCTGCAGCGTGTTCGCGGCGATGTGCGGCAGCTCGCCGGCGACGTGCTCCGCGATCGGCAGCTCCGGGATTCCGCAGATGCGCGCGCGCGGCTACTCCGAGTCGCTCGCCACCGGCCTGATCGCCGCCGGCGGCACGCTTGGCATCCTGATCCCGCCGTCGCTGACGCTGATCCTGTACGGCCTTGCCGCCGAGCAGTCGATCGGCAAGCTGTTCATGGCGGGCGTCGGGCCGGGCCTGATGCTGACGGCGATGTTCATCGCATGGACGATCTTCCGCTACCGCCGTGACCGTGCGATCGCGGCCGTCGCGGCCTCTGCCGGCGGCGCGTCGTTGGCGCCACTCGAGCATTACACGTGGGCCGAGCGGCTGGAAACGCTGCCGCGGTTCGTGCCGTTCCTCGTCGTCATCGCGCTGATCATGATTGCGCTGTACGGCGGCTGGGCGACGCCTTCCGAGGTCGCCGGGATCGGCGCCGCGGCGTCGCTACTGATGGTGGTGATGATCTACCGCTGCTACCGCTGGGACGACCTGCGGACGATCCTCGGCGGCACGGTGCGCGAGTCGTGCATGGTGATGATGATCATCGCGATGAGCTTCCTCTACACGTACGTGATGAGCTACCTGCACGTGACGCAGAGCGCCGCCGAATGGCTGACCGCGCTGCCGCTGTCGAAGTGGGCGTTCTTCTTCTGGGTCAACGCGCTGCTGATCGTGCTCGGGTTCTTCCTGCCGCCGGTGGCGATCATCCTGATGGTCACACCGGTATTGCTGCCGGCGCTGAAGGCGCACGACTTCGACCTGATCTGGTTCGGCGTCATCATGACGGTGCTGATGGAGATGGGGCTGATCCACCCGCCGGTGGGCCTCAACCTGTTCGTGATCAACGGCATCGCGCCGGACATCCCGTTGCGCAGGATCGTGTGGGGCGTGCTCCCGTTCCTGGTGCTGATGGCGATCGCGATCGTGCTGATGTGCGTGGTCCCGGGCATCGCCACCTGGCTGCCGGCCAACTATCAGGGCAAGTGACGGCGCCGTTGCGCTAGCCGCCGCGGGCGGCCGAGACGACGCGGGCGATCTCGCCGGCACGATCGGCGAGCAACGCGTCGGCCTGCGCAATGCAGTCGTCGAGGCTCATCGGCCCCGACGGCAGCGCGAAACAGCCGGCGAATGTCCGTCCGAGTTCCTCAAGCGCATCCGACGCCACGGCGCCGGACAAGAGCGTGATCGGAACGCCCGCCGCGCGCGCCCGCTCGGCAACCACGAACGGCGCCTTGCGCAGCAGCGTCTGCGCGTCGCTCCTGCCTTCACCGGTGATCGCCCAATCGGCACCGGCCAGCGCGGCGTCGAGCCCGATCAGGTCGGCGACGACTTCGGCGCCCGAGCGGAACTTGCCGCCGACCAACTGCAGCGCGAAGCCCAGCCCGCCGGCGGCGCCGGCGCCCGGATGCGTTGCTGCGCTGCGACCGACGGCGCGCTCGGCGAGTGTGGCGAAGTGCTGGAGTGCGGCGTCGTAGCGCGCGAGATCACCGCGGCCGACGCCCTTCTGCGGGCCGAAGATCGCCGTCGCGCCGCGCTCGCCACAGAGCGGATTATTGACGTCCGACATGATCGTGATCGACGACTGTGCGAGCCGTGGGTCGAGCCCCGCCGCGTCGACGCGCGCGACCACCGCAAGCGCGTCGGGCACCGGCGCGACCGGTGTGCCATCGGTGTCGGCGAGCCCGAGGCCGAGCGCCGCGAGCATCCCGGCGCCGCCGTCGTTGGTGCTGCTGCCGCCCAGCCCGATCAGGAACCGCCGGAGGCCCGCATCGAGCGACGCCCGCATCAACTCGCCGACGCCGCGCGTCGATCTCGCGCCGGCGAGAGCGCGCATGCCGGCCGCATCGGTGATGCCGACGACTTGCGCGACCTCGATCACCGCAATCGGGCCCGCCGCGTCGTCGAGCAGGCCCCACGCGGCGGCGATCGGCGCTCCGCCCGCGCCGGCAACGATTTGCGAACGTCGATGACCCGCGGACCCGACGGCCGCCAGCACCGCGTCGAGCGTGCCTTCGCCGCCGTCCGCCATCGGGCGTGCGCGGATGTCGGCATCGGGCCATACCCGACGCAAGCCGCGCGCGATCGCCGCGCACACGGCGGGCGCGTCGAGCGAGCCCTTGAACGAATCGGGAGCGACGACGACGACGGGCGGGCGCGCGGCGTTCATGGCGTATGATTTTCCGATGGAGCCATTGACGAGATGCTAGCAGCACGGCGGACCGCGCGGCGCGGCGTTTGGCGGCCGTGGTGGCCGGCGGCGGGCTTGATGCTGCTCGCGGGCTGGACGGTGGCGGCAAGCGCGGCCGACTACGCGCGCGAGGAGCGCTGGGCGCAGGAGATCATGCCTGCGCTCGTCGTCGGCGACGCGATCTGGATGTCGACGCCGGCGCGGCCGAAGGTGCTGGCGCTGCTGACCGAACCTGCCGGCGCGGCCAAGGGCGCCGCGATCGTGATCCACGGTCTCGGCGTGCATCCGGACTGGGGCTTGAACGGCGGGCTGCGCAGCGGCCTCGCCGACGCCGGCTTCACGACGCTCTCGGTGCAGATGCCGGTGCTGGACGCCGATGCGACGCGCGACGACTATGCGGCGACGTTCGCCGAAGCTGGCGACCGGATCGCCGCCGCGATCGCGTATCTCCGCGCGAAGGGCAGCGCGAAGATCGGCATCGTTGCGCACAGCGTGGGCGCCAGCATGGTGAACGCATACCTCGCCCGACCCGACGCCGCGCCGGTCGACGCGTGGGTGCCGCTCGGCATGCTGGTCGATTTCGCGTCGCCGCCGAAGGAACCGGTGCTGGACGTCCGTGCGGAGAACGAACTGCCGCAGGTCACCGTCGCCGCGCCGTTGCGCGCGCCGAAGCTGCCCCGCGACCGCTGCTCGCGCCAGATCACCATCGCCGGCACCGACCACTATTTCGAGAGCCGGCTGGCGGATCTGACGGCCGCGATCGCCGCGTTCCTCGGCCGGGTCTACGCGCGCGACTGCTGAGGCCGGCGCGGCGCGCCCGTTCGATCCTCAATCCCGGTCATCATCCTCGCCGCGGGTTGCGCGGGCGAGGCGGTCGCGCACCGCGAGCCATACGTCGCCGTCGGGCACGGCCTCGATGACGATGATGTCGGCGTTCGCGGCGTCGAGCGCGCGCAGGTTCGCGTAGAGGTCGTGCGCGTACCCCGCAGCCCCGGCGGGGGCGCGGACCCAGACGTCGTCGAAGTCGGCGGGGCGCGCAATCGTGCGGGCGAGCACGGCGATCCGCTCGTCGCGCGCGGCGAACTGCGCCAGCTCGGTCCGCAGCACATCGGGCGCGACGAGCGTGGCCGGCGTGCGCGGCGCATAGTGCGACGCCAGCGTTCCGGACGCGCGCGGCGCGTGTGCGTCGGCGTCGCGCGGGGCGCGGCCCAGCACCGCCGCCATCGCTCCCAACCCGATTGCGCCGGGGCGCAGCAGCACAGGGTCGGCGCCGGTGAAGGCGACGATCGTCGACTCGATGCCGACGTCGCAGGCGCCGCCGTCGAGGATCATCGCGATGTCGTCGCCGAGATCGCCGGCAACGTGTCGTGCCGTCGTCGGCGAGATGCGGCCGAACCGGTTCGCCGACGGCGCAGCGATGCCGCCGCCGAACGCAGCGAGGAGCGCGCGCGCGACCGGATGCGACGGCACGCGCAGGCCGACGCTGTCCTGTCCGCCGGTGACGATGTCTCCCACCGACGCAACCCGCGGGAGGATCAGCGTCAGCGGCCCCGGCCAGAACGCCGCGGCGAGTTGCCGCGCGCCGTCGGGCACCTCGCGCGCCCACTGGTCGACGACGTCGATGCCGGACACGTGGACGATGACGGGATGATCCGCCGGGCGGCCTTTGGCGACGAAGACCGCGCGCACCGCATCGGCGTTGCGCGCGTCGGCGCCGAGGCCGTACACGGTCTCCGTGGGGAACGCGACGAGCCGCCCCGCTCGCAGCGCCGACGCGGCCTCTTCGATGGCGGCCGGCGTGGCCGGTTCGATGCGTGCGGGCATATCGATATGCGTTGTTGCGAGCGTGGAAACGTGGGCGGGATCAGAGTGAAATCTGCTAGAATTCAAGCTTTTGCGCGAGCGTTCGCGTGGTGCCCGCGGCGAGGTCGGCCGCCTGCCCCGACGAGCCGCCGCGCGACCCGGACGACGAGGCAGGAGCGGCAATGAACAACTTTCTTTTCACGTCGGAATCCGTGTCCGAAGGCCATCCGGACAAGGTCGCCGACCAGATCTCCGATGCGGTCCTCGATGCGATTCTAGCGGATGAGCCGACCGGCCGCGTCGCGGCGGAAACGCTGGTGTCGACGGGCCTCGTCGTGATGACCGGCGAGATCACGACCTCGCACATGCACGATTACGCGCAGATCGCGCGCGACACGATCCGCCGGATCGGCTACAACGACCCCGAGCTGCGCTTCGACGCCGACGGCTGCGCGGTGATGGTCTGCTACGGCCGCCAGTCGCCCGACATCGCCCGCGGCGTCGACCACGCGTCCGACGAATACCTGAACCAGGGTGCCGGCGACCAGGGAATGATGTTCGGCTACGCCTGCGACGAGACGCCGGCGCTGATGCCGTTCCCGATCTACTACGCGCACCGGCTGGTCCAGCGGCAGAGCGAGGTGCGCAAGGACGGCCGGCTGCCGTGGCTGCGCCCGGACGCGAAGTCGCAGGTGACGGTGCGCTACGAGGAAGGCCGGCCGGTGGCGATCGACACCGTCGTGCTGTCGACGCAGCATCATCCGAGCATGAACGAGAAGCAGAAGGCGCTGGCTGAGGCGGTGATCGACGAGATCGTGAAGCCGGTGCTGCCTCCGGCGATGCTGAAAGGCACGAAATACCTGATCAACCCGACCGGCCGATTCGAGATCGGCGGCCCGCACGGCGATAGCGGCCTGACCGGACGCAAGATCATCGTCGACACCTACGGCGGCGCCGCGCCGCACGGCGGCGGCGCGTTCTCCGGCAAGGATCCGTCGAAGGTCGACCGCTCGGCGGCCTACGCCGCGCGCTACGTCGCGAAGAACATCGTCGCGGCCGGGGTTGCGCGACAGTGCCAGGTCCAGCTCTCCTACGCGATCGGCGTCGCCCACCCGATCAACGTCACCGTGTACACGGAAGGCACCGGCAAGATCTCCGACGAGAAGATCGCCGACCTCGTCAACGCGAACTTCGACCTGCGGCCGAAGGGCATCGTCCAGATGCTCGACCTGCTGCGGCCGATCTACCTGAAGACGGCCGCCTACGGTCACTTCGGCCGCGACGAGCCCGAGTTCACCTGGGAAAGCACCGACCGCGCCCTGGCGTTGAAGGCGGCGGCCGGACTGTGACGATGCGCACGCAGTCGGACTGAGCTGCCGCGCACGACCTGCACCCGCCCACGCCGCCTCGGGAACCGCGAGCACCGATCGCGTCGCCGGCCGCGCGCTCACCCTCGGAGATTGCCGTGCACCTGTTCGATCCGATCACCCTTCGCGGGCTCGCGCTGGCGAACCGCATCGTCGTGTCGCCGATGTGCCAGTACTCTGCCGACGAGGGACGCGCCACCGACTGGCATCTGATCCACTGGGGGCAGATGCTGCTGTCGGGCGCCGGGATGATGACGATCGAGGCGACCGGCGTGACCGCCGACGGGCGCATCACGCCGGGGTGCCTCGGGCTGTGGGACGACGCGACCGAAGAGGCGCTCGGCGCCACGCTTGCGCGCGCGCGGCGGCAGGCACCGCCCGCACCGGTCGCGATCCAGCTGGCGCACGCGGGCCGCAAAGGCTCGTCGAATCGGCCCTGGGAAGGCGGCACCCAGATCGCATTCGATCGCGGCGGCTGGACGACGTGCGCGCCGTCGGCAGTGGCGCACGCGGAGGGCGAAATCCCGCCGGTCGCGCTCGACGCCGCCGGCCTCGTGCGGATCAAGGCGGCATTCGTCGCGGCAGCGCGGCGCGCCGAGCGGATCGGGATCGACGCGATCGAGTTGCACTGCGCGCACGGCTACCTGCTGCACCAGTTCCTGTCGCCGCTGGCGAACCGGCGCAACGACGCGTACGGCGGCGGCTTCGACGGCCGGATCCGCTTTCCGCTCGAAGTGTTCGACGCGGTGCGCGCCGCGTGGCCCGCCGACCGGCCGCTGGGCGTCCGGCTGTCGGCAACGGACTGGGTCGAGGGTGGCTGGGACCTCGACGAAGCGGTCGAGTGCGCGCGGCGGTTGAAAGAGCGCGATTGCGACTGGATCGACGTGTCGAGCGGCGGCGTGTCGCCGGCGCAGAAGATCGTGAGCCAGCCCGGCATCCACGTGCCGTTCGCGCGCGCGATCCGCCGCGCGACCGGGGTGGTGACGATGGCGGTCGGCCTGATCACCGAGGCGCGGCAGGCCGAGGCGATCGTCGCCGCGGGCGATGCCGACATGATCGCGCTTGCCCGCGCGCTGCTCCTCGACCCGCGCTGGCCGTGGCGCGCGGCCGCCGAGCTCGGCGCTACCGTCCGCGGCGCACCGCAGTACTGGCGGGCGCTGCCGAAGGCGCTGGCCGGCGTTTTCGGCGCCGCGCGGACCGCGCAGCGGTGACGCTTACGCAAGCCTTTCATCCGACAGGGTTTTCGGGATACAATCGACCCCTTTGCGGCCCCGCAGCCACCACCGGCCGGATCCCGCATCCGCACTATCGACCACGAAACTGAAGGAGGCCACCATGGCAGAACGTTCCCGCACCCGCCGCAACACCCTCGAGCGCCGCTGCCTCGGCAAGGCCTACAAGCGTCTGTTCGCCGGCTCGCCGAAGGGCGTTTTCAAGATGCTCGAGAAAATCAAGAAGGCCTGAGGCTCTGCCCCGTCCTTCTCTACGGCGCAACCGCGCCGACCCCGTGCAAGAGGGCCGCGATCGCGGCCCTCTGCTTTTTCGTCCTTCGCGATTGTGTAGACTTTGCGCCGGATCCCGTCCCGATGCCCTTCGCGTACTACGCCAGACTTTCCGCAGCGCGCCAGCGGATCTACCGGAAGAGCGACGAGATCGACCGGCTCGACCTGCCGGCCGGCGTCGATGCCGGAGCCGTCGTGCAGCGCATCGCCGACCAGCTCGCCGCGGACGACCGCGCCGGCGTGCAGAAGGCGGCGCAGGCGCTTGTCGACGCGCTCGTCGGCGCGTTTCGCGTGCCGCCGATCCGCGTGCGCGTCCTCGCGCGGCGGCCGGCCGACGATGGCGGCGAGCTGCACGGGCTGTACGAGCCGGAGGACGGCGCGACGGCGCGGATCACTGTCTGGATGCGCACTGCGGCGAGGAAGCAGGTCGTCGCGTTCCGGACGTTCCTGCGCACGCTGGTGCACGAGGTCTGCCACCACCTCGACTACGAGCTGTTCGCGCTTGCCGAGACTTTTCACACCGAGGGCTTCTACAAGCGCGAATCGACGCTGGCCGGCGCGTTGCTGGCGCAGCAGGCCGCCGTCGCGGCGGGCGACCCTCAGCGGCCGCTGTTCTGACGGCCGCGGCGGCGCCGGGGCTGCCCCGTGGCCGGCGAATGGGGTAAAATCCGCCCCCTGCCCCGAGGAGCGTTGCAACAGGACGGCGCGTGAGCCAACTGCGCGTCCTGCCAGGCTCGGGGATGTCGAATCCGCAACCGCGCTCGTTGAACCGTGACTCGCGCACGGGATGACGAGCGGGTTTCCCGCCCTCCCCGCCGCGCGGTCGCCACCACGATGGAGTGACCGATGAACGCCGCAACCGACACCAAGGCCTTTGCCGACTTCAAGGTCGCCGACCTCGCGCTCGCCGACTGGGGCCGCAAGGAGATGGCGATCGCCGAGACGGAGATGCCCGGCCTGATGGCGATCCGCGACGAGTTCGCGCCAGAACAGCCGCTGCGCGGCGCGCGCATCGCCGGCAGCCTGCACATGACGATCCAGACCGCGGTGCTGATCGAGACGCTGCAGGCGCTCGGCGCCGAAGTCCGCTGGGCGTCGTGCAACATCTACTCGACGCAGGACCACGCTGCCGCCGCGATCGCCGCCCGCGGCACGCCGGTGTTCGCGTACAAGGGCGAGACGCTGACCGAGTACTGGGACTACACGCACCGGATCTTCGAGTGGGCGGGCGGCAACGCGCCGAACATGATCCTCGACGATGGCGGCGACGCGACGCTGCTCGTCCACCTCGGCGCGCGCGCCGAGAGCGACCCGGCGTGCATCGCGCGCCCGGCGAACGAGGAGGAGTCGGCGCTGTTCGACGCGATCAAGGCCCGGCTGGCGCGCGACCCGAAGTTCTATTCGCGGGTCAAAGCGTCGATCCGCGGCGTCACCGAGGAGACGACGACCGGCGTCAAGCGCCTCTACCAGATGCATCAGGAGGGCCGGCTCGGCTTCCCGGCGATCAACGTCAACGACTCGGTGACGAAGTCGAAGTTCGACAACCTGTACGGCTGCCGCGAGTCGCTGGTCGACGGCATCAAGCGCGCGACCGACGTGATGATCGCCGGCAAGGTCGCGCTGGTGGCCGGCTACGGCGACGTGGGCAAGGGCTCGGCGCAGGCGCTGCGCGCGCTGTCGGCGCAGGTGTGGGTCACCGAGATCGACCCGATCTGCGCGCTGCAGGCGGCGATGGAGGGCTACCGCGTCGTCACTATGGATTACGCCTGCGACAAGGCCGACATCTTCGTCACCGCGACCGGCAACATCGACGTGATCACGCACGACCACATGAAGCGGATGAAGAACAACGCCATCGTCTGCAACATCGGGCACTTCGACAACGAGATCGACGTCGCCGGGCTGAAGCAGCACAAGTGGGAGAACATCAAGCCGCAGGTCGACCACGTGATCTTCCCCGACGGCAAGCGGATCATCCTGCTCGCCGAGGGCCGGCTGGTGAACCTCGGCTGCGGCACCGGCCATCCGTCGTACGTGATGAGCTCGTCGTTTGCGAACCAGGTGATGGCGCAGATCGAGCTGTGGGGCGACGCGCAATCGGGCGCCGGCAAGTACCCGGTCGGCGTCTACGTGCTGCCGAAGCATCTCGACGAGAAGGTGGCGCGGCTGCAGTTGACCAAGCTGGGCGCGATGCTGACGCCGCTGTCGGACAAGCAGGCGCGGTACATCGGCGTCGAGCTTGGCGGACCCTACAAATCCGACCACTACCGGTATTAGTCACGCCGCCGCATCCGGCGCGTTGGATCGGACGTCGCTAACGCGCCGCCGTTCAACGCGCCGGATCCGGCGGCCGGCTGGGACGAAATGCCGCGCACGGCGCGCGGCATTGCGCGGTCGTCGAAACTTCGGTGCTCGCGAGATGGTGTGAAAGGGGTTTGAGATGCGCATCGCAGTGATGGGCGCGGGCGGCGTCGGCGGCTACTTCGGCGCGAAGCTGGCACACGGCGGCCACGACGTCGCATTCGTCGCGCGAGGCCGCCATCTCGCGGCGATCCGCGCGCGCGGGCTCCGCGTGACGAGTGCGCTGGGCGACGTCCACGTGCCGGTGCCGGTGGCCACCGACGACCCGGCAACGCTGTCGCCCGCCGACGTCGTGCTGTTCGCGGTCAAGCTGTGGGACACCGAGTCCGCGGCGGCGCAGGCGAAGCCGCTGGTGGCGAGCGGCGGCGTCATCGTCCCGTTCCAGAACGGTGTCGACAGCATCGAGCGGATTGCGGCGGTCGTCGGCGCCGAGCGCGTGCTGGGCGGCGTCGCATACATCGCAGCGACGATCGGCGAGCCGGGCGTGATCGTCCATACGGGCACGATGGCGAAGCTGCGGTTCGGGGCGGTGCTGCCGTCGCAGCAGCGAGCCGCCGACGCGCTGGCCGCCGCATGCAAGGCGTCGGCCATCGACGGCGAGGCGGTCGCCGACATTCGCCACGTGCTGTGGCAGAAGTTCGGTTTCCTGGCTGCATTCTCCGGGGTGACCGCCGTCGCGCGGCAACCGATCGGCGTCGTCCGCGCCGATCCCGACCTGCGCGCAACGCTGGAGGCGGCGATCCGCGAGGTGTGGCAGGTCGGCCGCGCCAAGGGCATCGCACTTGCCGACGATTTCGTCGCCCGGCAGATGCAGTTTGCCGACGGCCTGCCGGCGGAGATGCGGGCGTCGATGCTGAACGACCTCGTCGCCGGCAACCGGCTCGAGGCGCCGTGGCTGTCCGGCGCCGTCGCGCGGATGGCGAACGAGACGGGCATCGCGGCGCCGGTCAACGCGACGCTGTTCGCGGCGTTGAAGCCGTACTGCGCGGGCGCCGCCAACTGAGCGAATTCACGGAGACACCGAATGCGGCTGCTGCTCGTCTGGCTGGTCAATGCGCTGGCGCTGTTCCTGCTGCCCTGGGTGTTTCCGTGGGTGAGGGTCGACACGTTCTGGGCGGCGCTGTTTGCGGCACTGGCGCTCGGTCTCATCAACACGCTGATCCGGCCGCTGCTCTTCGTGCTCACGCTGCCGGTGACGGTGTTTACGCTCGGCCTGTTCATCTTCGTGATCAACGGCCTTCTGTTCTGGTGGGTCGGATCGTTCGTCGACGGCTTCCACGTCGCCGGCTTCTGGTCTGCGGTGTTCGGGGCGATCGTCTACAGCCTCATCTCGTGGACGCTGTCGGCGCTGATCCCCAGCCGGAAGAATTGACGTCCCGTTCCGCCGCCGGAATCCTGCCATGACCGCGCCGACGTCCCGCCTCTGCAGTCTCGAGTTCTTCCCGCCGCGCACGCCGGAGGGTGTCGAGAAACTGCGCGCGACGCGCCGCCAGCTCGCGCAGTTGAAGCCCGCATTCTGCTCGGTGACGTTCGGTGCCGGCGGCTCGACGCGCGAGGGCACGCTGGCGACGGTGCTCGAGTTCCGCGCCGGCGGTCTCGACGCCGCGCCGCACATCTCGTGCATGGGTGGCTCGCGCGCGTCGTTGCGCGATGTGCTCGCACAGTACCGGAGCCACGGCATCCGGCATCTGGTCGCGCTGCGCGGCGACCTGCCGTCGGGCACTGCCGACGCGGGCGACCTCCGCTACGCGAGCGAGCTGGTTGCGTTCATCCGCGAGGAAACCGGAGACTGGTTCCACATCGACGTCGCCGCCTATCCCGAGTACCACCCGCAGGCGAAAAGCCCGGGCGACGATCTCGCCGCGTTCAAGCGCAAGGTCGACGCCGGCGCGAACTCGGCGATCACGCAGTATTTCTACAACGCCGACAGCTACTGGCATTTCGTCGACGCCTGTGCCGCGCAGGGGATCACGGTGCCGATCGTTCCCGGCATCATGCCGATCGGCAGCTTCACCAAGCTCGCGCGCTTCTCCGACAACTGCGGCGCGGAGATTCCGCGCTGGATCCGCAAGAAGCTCGAGAGCTACGGCGACGACACCGCGTCGATCCGCGGGTTCGGGCTCGACGTCGTCACCGAGTTGTGCGACGGGCTGCTGGCGCGCGGCGCGCCGGGGCTGCATTTCTACACGCTGAACCAGGCGGCACTGACGACGACGATCTGGCAGCGGCTCGGGCTGTAGCGTCGCCGCGCGTAGAATCGGGCGGATGGGCAACACCGCCGATTTCGTCGAACACGTCGTCGAACTGATGCGGCGGACAGCCGGGCCGACCGCCCGGGCGCGGGCGATGTTCGGCGGACACGGCCTCTACGCCGACGGGATCATCGTCGGCATCCTGATCGACGACGTCGTGTACCTGAAGACCGACGACGGCAACCGCGCCGAGTTCGTCGCCCGCGACCTGGAACCGTTCGTCTACCGGATGCGCCACGGCGACGCCATCACGATGAGCTACCACCGTGCGCCGGACGAAGCGATGGAGAGCCCGGACGCGATGGCCGACTGGCTGCGCTCAGCGATGGGCGCCGCGGGGCGCGCAGCGGCGAAGAAGCCGCCGAAGCCGGCGGCGGTGCGTGCGCGAAAGGCCTGATGCGGGCAGCGCTCAGCGCTTCCCGGGCGTGAAGCCGGTGAGCTCGACGACCGCGTGCTGGCTGCGAATCGTCGACTGGCCGTCGATCGCGTCGCCCTTCTCCCGGTATTGCCCCTCCTTCTCCTCGCGGACGATGCCGCGGACCGCCGGCGCGTACCAGACGAGGTAATTGCAGGTCGTCGGCCAGCGCCAGAACTCCTCGTCGTCGAGGCGCATCAGCACCCGCAGCGAGATCGCGTCGAACGTGCCGGCCGGTGTGGTCACCTTGTCCCAGCCGCCGACGCGGACGTAATGGTTGATCTGGCCCGGTTTCCCCGTTGACTCGTCGAAATTGTCGAGCCACTGGCTCCACGTCCGGCCTGAGGCGAGCGGATACCGGTAGCGATCGAGGACGACCGGGTCGAAGCGGCGAGTCTCGGCGTCGAACAGCGCCCCGACGCGGACCTTGCCCGGCGCCGGCCACTGCTCGATGCGCTGGTTGGCCACCGTCGAGCCTTTCTGCGTGATGCGCACGGTGACGCCGTCAGCGCCGACCGCCATCACCTCGTGCGTCTCGGTCCAGGTCACCGCCGAACGGAAGAAGCCGTCGGTGGCGCTGTAGGTCCAGCGGTCGCCGACCGCATACGCCGGCGCCTCGACGGCGGGAGCGCCGCCGTCGCCGCCGAAGCCGGTTCCGGCGCAGCCGGCGAGGAGCGCCAGCGCTGCCGCCGGCAGGACGACAATCAGGGTTCGGAACGCGGTGCGCATGGGACCTCCTCCGAGGACATCAATGGGTAAACAGCGCCGCGTCGGCAATGATTCCGCCCACCGCGCGGACGAGTTTGTCAGCGCGGCGCCGGCAGCACTTCGAGCGTCACGTCGTCGATCCAGACGGTGCCTGGCCCCGTCATCGAAATCTCGATGTCGAGCCGGTCGGTGCCCGCGGGGGCGACCGTCGTGACCTCGCGCAGCGTCCAGTCGGTGGTGCCGCCGAACGCGGTGCGCCGGAAGTTGGTGCCGCCGATCGTCGAGCCGCCGGCATAGGCCGTCAGCGCGAGGCCGGTGCCCTTGCTCCAGCCGTTGCCGGTGACGTCACGCGTCCTGATCCAGGCCGTGAACCTGATCGTCTTCCCCGCGAACTGCGGCCCGCGCAGGATCTGGCCGAGCGTTCCGTAGACCTCCGGTCCGACGTTGTCGATGCGCGCGCTCTGCTTGCCACTGCGCTTGACCTCGCGATCCACGCCGAACGTGTACGACAGCGGCCCCGCGTGCTGGTACGAATGCCAGCCTTCCGGGTTGCCGTCGATGCCGGGCACGTTCGACTCGAAGCCCGGATTGACGACGGTGACCGGGCCGACGTACTGCGCACCTGCGGCCACCGCTCGCCCCGACGGCGCTGCGCCCGGGCCGGCGGTTCCGGCCGTGGGCGCGGCGCAACCGGCGCCGACGGCGACGAACGCTGCCAGCAACATCGACGCAGCACGGCGGCTGAACGCCATCGCCGTGTGCGCGGCAGGGCGTCGTCGAGCGCCGTTGCGCGAGATGACGGCGCAGGCGCGCGGTGCCGTCGCGCCCGTCATTCGCCGCCGTCCGTGATCGCGCCCTTGCTCGCCGTCGAGACGAGCCGCATGTATTTCGCGAGCAGGCCGCGCGTGTAGCGGGGCGCCGGCCGTTTCCACGCGGCGCGGCGGCGCGCGATCTCGCCGTCGGGGACGTTGAGCTGGATGAGCAGTTTGTGCGCGTCGATCGTGATCGAATCGCCTTCCTGCACCAGCGCAATCGTGCCGCCGGCCCAGGCTTCGGGCGCGACGTGCCCGACGACCATCCCCCACGTGCCGCCCGAGAACCGGCCGTCGGTGATCAGGCCGACCGATTCGCCGAGCCCCTGGCCGATCAGCGCGGAGGTCGGCGCCAGCATCTCCTGCATCCCCGGTCCGCCTTTCGGACCTTCGTAGCGGATGACGATGACGTCGCCGGGCCTGATCTTCTTCGCCAGGATCGCATCCATCACCTGCGGCTCGGAGTCGAACACCCGCGCGGGGCCGGTGATCGACGGGTTCTTGAGGCCGGTGATCTTCGCCACGCAGCCTTCGGGCGCGAGGTTGCCCTTGAGGATCGCGAGGTGGCCCTGCGCGTACATCGGCGCATCCCACTGCCGGATCACGTCCTGATCCTTGCGCGGCGCGTCCGGAATCGAAGCAAGCTCCTCGGCCAAAGTGCGGCCGGTGATCGTCATGCAGTCGCCGTTGAGGAGGCCGTGGACGAGCAGCATCTTCAGCACCTGCGGCACGCCGCCGGCCTGATGGAAGTCGACGGCGACGTACTTGCCCGACGGCTTCAGGTCGCACAGCACCGGCACCCGGCGACGGATCCGCTCGAAGTCGTCGATCGTCCATTCGACCTCGGCCGCCGCGGCGATCGCGAGGTAGTGCAGGACGGCATTCGTCGAGCCGCCGGTCGCCATCACCAGCGAGATCGCGTTCTCGATCGACTTGCGGGTGATGATGTCGCGCGGCTTGAGATCGCGCTTGATCGCCTCGACCAGTACCCGCGCCGACTGCGCAGCGGAGTCGGCCTTCTCCGCATCCGGCGCCGCCATCTGCGAGCTGCCGAGAAGGCTCACGCCGAGCGCTTCGAACGACGACGACATCGTGTTCGCCGTGTACATGCCGCCGCAGGCGCCGACGGTCGGGCACGCGTTCCGCTCGATCCCGTCGTAGTCCTCCTTCGACATCGTGCCGGCGGTGAACGCGCCGACCGCCTCGAACGGCGAGACGATGGTCAGCGCCTGTCCTTTCCACTGGCCGGGCTTGATCGTTCCGGCGTAGACGAAGATGCCGGGTACGTTCATCCGCGCCATCGCCATCACGCCGGCCGGCATGTTCTTGTCGCAGCCGCCGACGACGACGACGCCGTCCATGCACTGGCCGTTGACGGAGGTCTCGATCGCGTCGGCGATGACCTCGCGCGACACCAGCGAGTACTTCATCCCCTCGGTGCCCATCCCGATGCCGTCGGTGACGGTCGGGATGCCGAACACCTGCGGCATCGCGCCGGCCTCCTTCAGCATCGCCATCGCGCGGTCGACCAGCGGCTGGATGCCGGCGTTGCACGGATTCATCGTGCTGTGGCCGTTGGCGACGCCGACGATCGGCTTGTCGAAGTCGCCGTCGCCGAAGCCGACGGCGCGCAGCATCGCGCGATTCGGCGAGCGGGCGACGCCCTGGGTGATCAGCCTGGACCGGCGGTTGTACGACATGCGGGGCACTCCTCGGGCAGTGGTTCGGGCGGCGCGGCAGCCTCGCGCCGGCGGGCGCCAACGGCGGCTGCGTATAATCGACCGATTTTAGCGCACCGCACCGCGCGCGCCGCCCATCGATGCTCGTCCATCCGCAGTTCGATCCGATCGCGTTCCAGCTCGGCCCCGTCGCCGTCCGCTGGTACGGCCTCATGTACCTCGTCGCGTTCGTGCTGTTCGTCGTCCTCGGCAAGGTCCGCGCCCGGCAGAACCTGCTCACCGGCTGGCACCCGCGCGACGTCGACGACATGCTGTTCTACGGCGTGTTCGGCGTGATCCTCGGCGGGCGGCTGGGTTACGTGCTGTTCTACAAGCCGCTCTACTATCTCGCCCATCCGATCGAGATCGCCGCCGTGTGGCAGGGCGGGATGAGCTTCCACGGCGGCTTCCTCGGCGTGCTCGTCGCGCTGTGGCTGTTCGCGCGACGGCGCGGGAAGCGATTCCTCGACGTTTCCGATTTCGTCGCGCCGCTGGTGCCGCTGGGGCTTGCCGCCGGCCGTCTCGGCAATTTCATCAACGGCGAGCTGTGGGGGCGCGTGACGAACGTTCCGTGGGCGATGGTGTTCCCGCCGGCGGGACCGGAGCCGCGGCATCCGTCGCAGCTCTACCAGTTCGGGCTCGAAGGGCTGCTGCTGTTCGCGCTGCTGTGGATCTACACGCGGCGGCGCCGGCCGCTGGGCGCGGCGTCGGGACTCTTCCTCGTCGGCTACGGCGGATGCCGGTTCGCCGCGGAGTTTGCGCGCGAGCCCGACAGCTTTCTCGGATTTCTCGCGCTCGGCCTGACGATGGGGCAGTGGCTGTCGCTGCCGATGATCGCCATCGGCGTCGTCATGATGGTCATGGCGTACCGGCGCGCCGGCAAGGCCGAGCCGACGGTGCTCGACCGGCTGAAGTAAGCGCCGCTGCGGGCGCGTCAGTCGATGCGCCGGAAATCCGCGTCGAGGGCGTCGCCGCGCGGCGCGCCATGGCGCCCGGCGCCCGCGGGCTGCGGCTCGAATCGCGACCCGACGTTGAGCGGAAGCGCGAGCAGGACGAGCGCGAGCACGTCGCTGATGACGCCCGGCACCACCAGCAGGAATCCGGCGAGCACCTTGCGTCCGCTGTCGAGGAGGCCGCGCAGCAGCGGCTGCTCGCCATGCATCGCCGCGGCGAGATTGGCGCGGAACGCGACCCGCTCGTTCGCCAGCAGGAACAGGCCGGCGGCGAGCGCCGTTCCGAGCCATGCCCACACCGGCACGCCGGTCCAGCGCGCGATGCGCACCGTCGCGTACAGATCGACAAGCGGGAATGCCAGTACAATCGCCAGCAGCAGGAAGCGCATGGAAAACCCCTTGGCCGATCCGGCGATCCTCGTGCTGACGCAGATGCCGGACCGCGAATCGGCACAGGCACTTGCCCGCGCGCTCGTCGAAGCCCGGCTGGCCGCCTGCGTGAGCGTGGGCGCACCGGTGGAATCACTCTATCACTGGCGCGGCCGGATCGAAACTGCGCAGGAAGTGCCGGTCGCGATCAAGACCGTGGCGGCACGCTACCCCGAGCTCGAGGCGGCGATCCGGTCCCGGCACCCGTACGAACTTCCGGAGATCGTCGCTGTCCCTTATACCGATGGATTCGCCCCGTACCTTGACTGGATTGCCGCCGAAACGCAGCCCGAGCCGCGTAGCTGACCGCCTGCGCCGGGCCTGCGGTGCGTTGGCGGTGGTCGCGGCGCTGCTGCCGCCGGCGGCCGCCGCGCAGGTCAAGCTGCTGGAACCGGAGCGCGCCTTCGCGTTCTCGGCGCGGGCGCTCGACGAGCGGACGGTCGAGGCGCGATTCGCGATCGCCGGCGGCTACTACCTCTATCGCGACAAGCTGAAGTTCGCCGTCGAGCCGGGAGCGCTGGCGGCGGCCCCGGTCCTGCCGGCCGGCAAGGTCAAGCACGACGAGTTCTTCGGCGAGGTCGAGACTTACCTCGGCGCCATCGTCGTCCGGCTGCCGCTCGACCGCGCCGCGCCCGGCCAGGCGGTGACGCTGAGGGTCGAGTCGCAAGGCTGCGCCGACGTCGGCGTCTGCTACCCGCCGCAGGCGCAAAAGATCACGCTCTCGCTGCCGGCCGCGGGCGGGCCCCCGGGTGCCGTCATCGACGCCGTGCCGCCACGGAAATCCTGGTTCAACTGACGGCGTGCCGTCGCCCGACCTGCGGCACCGGGCGGGTTGGCGAGCGCTCGCTTACTGCACACCCGACCTGCCTATGATGCGTCGAATCTTCCCTTGGCTCGCCATCGCCGTTGCGGCGATCGGCGCGGCCGCCGCGGGCCTGTACTTCGGTCGGGCGCCCGCCGGGACCGACGGCGCCGGGCTGCTCGCGATCTCGCTGCCGGACGCCACCGGCAAGGAAGAAGCGCTGGCGCAATGGAAGGGCAAGGTCCTGGTGGTCAACTTCTGGGCGACATGGTGCGCGCCGTGCCGGGACGAGATGCCCGAGTTCGTCCGGGCGCAGCGGGAGCTCGGCGCCAAGGGCCTTCAATTCGTCGGCATCGCCATTGACGAGCCCGACAAGGTCAGCCGGTTCGCAAAGGAACTGGCGCTCAATTATCCGGCGCTGATCGGCGGCTACGGTGCGATGGAATTGTCGAAGGCGCTGGGCAACCGGATGATGGCGCTGCCGTTTACCGTGGTCCTGGACCGGTCCGGACGGATCGTCCACACCCAATTGGGCCCGCTGCGGGACGCAAAACTGAGATCTATCGTCGGCGAACTGCTCTGATTTTCGGATATCGTCGTCCTGCATTCAAGAAGTCTCGACGACTTTCCGGGTTGACCCGGCACTCGGGTGTGGTGCATTGCCGTCCGCGGCGGCACGGACACCGACGATCGGCGGCCACGGCAACGGCAAACCGACGCCAAGTGCCGGATTGTCTTCATCTTTCGTCAACGCTGGCAATTTGACGCGATCTCAAGCAAACTAGCTCTCTTGTCACAACGCAGGGGAGGCCGCGAACGCGATGGCGACCCGACCACGCACGACAGCGGCCAGCAAGACGATGAGTACCCCGGTAAGCCGGACGTCGATCCGGGCCCGGATCGGTTCCGACTTCGACACCCGCATCCGCGGTGAGCCCAGCCTCCACGGCGATGCGATGCCGCCATCGCGGCGCACGAGGTGACGATGGACCTCCGGAAGCTCAAGACGCTGATCGAGTTGGTCGAGAGCTCGGGCATCGCCGAAATCGAGATCCAGGAAGGCGAGGAGCGGGTGCGGATCACGCGCTCGACGCCACCCGGCGCCCAGGCGGCGGCCGTCCATCCGGCGATCGCGGCCCCGGGCACGGCGCATCTCGCGGCCGCCGCTGCCGAAGCGCCCGCCGAGCCGGAGGGCCATCTGGTGAAGAGTCCGATGGTCGGCACGTTCTACCGGTCGGCGTCGCCGGGGTCGAAGCCGTTCGTCGAGGTCGGCGACACCGTCCAGGCCGGCGACCCGCTGTGCATCATCGAGGCGATGAAGCTGATGAACGAGATCGAGGCCGACAAGTCCGGCGTCGTCAAGCAGATCCTGGCCGAGAACGGCCAGCCGGTGGAATTCGGGCAGCCCCTCGTCGTCGTCGGTTGAGCCCTTGCCGCTCCGCTCTCCGTCGTCCGCGGTCGTGCCGAAGAATCCGAACCAGCTCTTCGGCAAGATCCTGATCGCCAATCGCGGCGAGATCGCGCTGCGGATCCAGCGCGCGTGTCGCGAGCTCGGCATCCGCACCGTCGTCGTCCATTCCGAGGCCGACCGCGAGGCGAAATACGTGCGCCTGGCCGACGAGTCGGTGTGCATCGGGCCGCCGCCTTCCGCCCTCAGCTACCTCAACGTCCCGGCGATCATCGCCGCGGCCGAGGTGACCGATTCGCAGGCGATCCACCCGGGCTACGGCTTCCTCTCCGAGAACGCCGATTTCGCAGACAAGGTCGAGCGGTCGGGCTTCGTGTTCATCGGCCCGCGCGCCGACACCATCCGGCTGATGGGCGACAAGATCAGCGCGAAGGCGGCGATGATCAAGGCCGGCGTGCCTTGTGTCCCCGGCTCGGAAGGCGCGCTCCCCGACGACCCGAAAGAAGTCGTCAAGATCGCGCGCGCGATCGGCTACCCGGTGATCATCAAGGCGTCCGGCGGCGGCGGCGGGCGCGGGATGCGCGTCGTCCACACCGAAGCCGCGCTGGTGTCGGCGGCGGCGCTGACGCGCGCCGAGGCGCAGGCGGCGTTCGGCAATCCCGTGATCTACATGGAGAAGTTCCTCGGCAACCCGCGCCACGTCGAGATCCAGGTGCTCGCCGACGAGCACAAGAACGCCGTCTACCTGTTCGAGCGCGACTGCTCGATGCAGCGCCGGCACCAGAAGATCATCGAGGAGGCGCCGGCACCCGACGTCAACCAGCGGGCGCTGACGCGCATCGGCGAGCGCTGCGCCGACGCCTGTCGCAAGATCGGCTACCGCGGCGCGGGCACGTTCGAGTTCCTCTACCAGGACGACGAGTTCTTCTTCATCGAAATGAACACGCGGGTGCAGGTCGAGCACCCCGTCACCGAGCTCATCACCGGCATCGACATAGTCCAGGAGCAGATCCGCGTGGCCGCCGGCCAGAAGCTGCGGTTCCGCCAGCGCGACGTCGTCAAGCGCGGCCACGCGATCGAGTGCCGGATCAACGCCGAGGACCCGTACACGTTCGTGCCCTCGCCCGGACGGATCACGACGTGGCACGTCCCGGGCGGCCCGGGCATCCGCGTCGATTCGCACGTCTACCAGAACTATTTCGTGCCGCCGTACTACGACTCGATGATCGGCAAGGTCATCGCCTACGGTGACTCGCGCGAGCAGGCGATCGCGCGGATGCGGGTCGCGCTGTCGGAGATGATCGTCGAGGGGATCAAGACCAACATCCCGCTGCACCAGGAGCTGCTGCTGGACGAGAAGTTCCTGCGCGGCGGCACGTCGATCCACTACCTGGAAGAGAAGCTCGCCAAGCGCAAGCTGGCGGGCTGACCTCGCTCCCGCGCCGGCGGCACCGTGGCCTACGTCGCGCTCCGCTTCGACGCTGCCGCGGACGCGGCCGATGCCTGGGCGGACGCGCTGCTCGACGCCGGTGCGCTGTCGGTCGACGTCGCCGATCCGGGTGCGGGTACGACGGATGAGGTTGCGCTGTACGGCGAGCCCGGCGTGCCCGCGGCGCGATGGCCGATCAGTCGCCTCTGCGCGCTGTTCGCCGCGGACAACGACGCGGCGGCGGCGCTCGCGTCGGCGGCGCGGATCGTCGGCGCCACCGCACCGGAATTCGAAACCGAGGCCGTCGCCGAACAGGACTGGGTCCGCGCGACGCAGGCGCAATTCGCCCCGATCCACGTCGCGGACCGGTTGTGGATCGTCCCGTCGTGGTGCGAGCCCGCCGACCCCGGCGCGGTGAATCTCGTCCTCGATCCGGGACTCGCGTTCGGCACCGGCTCCCACCCGACGACCCGGCTGTGCCTGCAGTGGCTCGCCGCCGAGCTCGTGGCGGGAGCGTCGGTGCTCGATTACGGCTGCGGCTCCGGGATCCTCGCGATCGCCGCCGCGCTCCTCGGCGCCGGTCCGGTCGTCGGCACCGACGTCGACCCGCAGGCGATCGTCGCGAGCCGGGCGAACGCGGCGGCGAATGCGGTCACGGCGACGTTCGCGCTGCCCGACGCGCTCGCGGGAGCGGCATCCGCGCCGTTCGACGTCGTCGTCGCCAACATCCTCGCCAATCCGCTGGTGCTGCTGGCGGGGGCGCTCGCCGGCCGCGTGCGTGCCGGCGGCCGGATCGTGCTGTCGGGGATTCTCGGGCCGCAGGCCGGCGAAGTCGTCGCGGCGTACGGCCGGTGGTTTAAAATCGGGGTCTGGCGCGAGGATGACGGCTGGGTCGCGCTGGCGGGCACCCGCCACTCGGCCGCCGCCCGCTGATCCCGCCGCGCCACGACCCCCGAATCGCCGCCATCGCCAACGACGCGCGGCCTCTCATGCAAGAGCAGCAATACACCCGCTGTCCCGGCTGCAAGACGATCTTCCGGGTCACCGCCGCGCAGCTCGCGATGCGCGAGGGCGACGTGCGCTGCGGGCATTGCAAGACGGTGTTCGACGGCAACGCGCAACTGATCTCGCTCGCGCCGGCGCCGCCCCAGGACGACGCCGGCTACGACGAGGCGGCGCTCGGGCCGCCGACGGTGACGCTGCGCCACGCACACGCGCTCGAGGCGCCCGGCCGCGAAGAACCGCTGCGCGAAACGCCTGCACCGGCCGAAGGGCTCCGCGACGGCGACGTCGATGCCGATGCCGTTACCGAGATCGCGTACGAGGAGCGCTTCGCGTGGACGAAGCCGAAGCGGCCGCACCGTTCCGCCGGCACCGTGTGGGCGCTCGCGATCCCGGTGCTCGTGCTGCTGCTGGTGGCGCAGGCCGTCTTCCACTTCCGTGACGCGGTCGCGGCGCGATGGCCTGCGGCCAAATCGGCGCTGACGACGGTGTGCGCCACGGCCGGCTGCGCCATCCGCCCGCTGCACGACATCGCCGGGCTGTCGATCGACGCGTCGGATCTGCAGGCCGATCCGGCGCACAAGGGATTGCTGATACTGTCGGCGACTTTGCGCAATCGCGCGGGCTGGGCGCTCGCGTACCCGCACCTCGAGCTCACGCTCACCGATTCGCAGGACCAGACCGTCGTGCGTCGCGCGCTCAGCCCGGCCGAATACGCGGGCGGCACCGCGGACGTCGGCGGCGGGATCCCGGCCAATGCCGAGATCGCCGTCAAGCTGTTCATCGACGCGAGTGCCACCACACAGGCCGGTTACCGGCTCTACCTGTTCTATCCCTGAGGTCCGGCCATCACTCACCGTCCATCGGCGCGCGCACCAATACGGTGCGTCATCGACAATGGACAATATTCAAATAAAAACATGGAGTTGATCGCTTTCCTCACCACTGTAGCGCTGGATCGAGCCGCGACGATCATCGAATTTTGAATCGGATGGCGCGGCGCAGCATCGAATATCGCCCCCAGATCCCAGTTATGCTCAATATTGGTGCGGTGGTTGGAAAAATAGCACCAATACTGTGCAAATGGCCGGCGCTGGAAGGTTGCCGGATAGATTCCAGCCTTGCCGAACAGAGGTTTCAGGCCCCTTTTCGCATGGCATAGTTCTAGCTTTTGCCGTTCCGCCTTTATTGCATTGCACCGTGCGTTCATTCGACGCTTCACTCAGGAGAATCACATGACGACCCCCGCCGACGTGCTCAAGACGCTCAAAGAGAAGGAAGTCAAGTTCGTCGACCTCCGCTTCACCGACACCCGCGGCAAGGAGCAGCACGTCTCGGTCCCGACCAAGCAGTTCGACATGGACAAGTTCGAGAGCGGCCACGCGTTCGACGGCTCGTCGATCGCCGGCTGGAAGGGCATCCAGGCCTCCGACATGTTGCTGATGCCGGATCCGACGTCGTTCTACATCGATCCGTTCATGGACGAGACGACGCTCAACATCACCTGCGATGTCGTCGAGCCGACCGACGGCAAGGGTTACGAACGCGACCCGCGCTCGCTCGCCAAGCGCGCCGAGGCGTACCTGAAGTCGACCGGCTTGGGCGACGTTTCCTACTTCGGCCCCGAGCCCGAATTCTTCATCTTCGACGCCGTCGAATGGTCCGCTGACATGTCGGGCAGCTACTGCAAGGTGTTCTCGTCCGAGGCCGCGTGGTCGACCGCCGACAAGTTCGAGGGTGGCAACATGGGCCACCGGCCGACGGTCAAGGGCGGCTACTTCCCGGTGCCGCCGGTCGATTCGCTGCAGGACATCCGCTCGGCGATCTGTCTCGCGCTCGAGCAGATGGGCGTCGAGGTCGAGGTCCATCACCACGAGGTGGCCAATGCCGGCCAGTGCGAGATCGGCACCAAGTTTGCGCCGCTGGTCCAGCGCGCCGACTGGCTGCAGCGCCTCAAGTACGCCGTGCACAACACCGCTCACGCGTACGGCAAGACGGCGACGTTCATGCCGAAGCCGATCGTCGGCGACAACGGCTCGGGAATGCACGTCCACCAGTCGATCTGGAAGGACGGCAAGAACCTGTTTGCCGGCGACGGCTATGCCGGCCTGTCGGAGATGGCGCTCTACTACATCGGCGGCATCATCAAGCACGCGAAGTCGCTGAACGCGATCACCAACCCGGGCACCAACTCGTACAAGCGCCTGGTGCCGGGCTTCGAGGCGCCGATCAACCTTGCCTATTCCGCGCGCAACCGCTCGGCCGCGATCCGCATCCCGTACGTGTCGAACCCGAAGGGCCGCCGGATCGAAGTCCGGTTCCCGGACCCGACGGCGAACGCGTACCTGGCGTTCGCGGCGATGCTGTTGGCGGGCCTCGACGGCGTCCAGAACAAGATTCACCCGGGCGATCCGATGGACAAGAACCTCTACGACCTCGCGCCGGAAGAAGCCGCGAAGGTGCCGCATCCCTGCGCGTCGCTCGACGAGGCGCTCGACCATCTGCGCCGCGACCACGCGTACCTCACCAAGGGCGGCGTGTTCACCGAGGACATGATCCACGCTTACATCGACCTCAAGATGGAAGAGGTCACCCGGTTCCGGATGACGACGCACCCGGTCGAGTACGAGATGTACTACAGCCTGTAAACGGGTTGCGCGCGACGCGCGTTATCGTTCGCGAGGGAGGGGCGGGTCCGGCGGATCCGCCCCTTTTGCTTCGTCGGCGTTTGCCCGTACACTCGATCCGCATGCCCACTGCCGCCTTCGACACTGCCAGCAATCGGTGCACGCACGCCCCGCGCCGGTGCCGGCACGCGTGCGCGCTGCTCGCGGCGGGCGCTCTCGCCGCGCTGTCGCTTGCGCCCGCGTGTGCCGCGACGCTGGCGGAAAAGGCGAAAGAGTCCGGCTGCGCGAGCAAGCCCGAGGTCGTCGAGGGCACGATGTACCGCTGCGTCACACAGTCCGGATTCACCTCGTACTTCAACGTTCCGGGCGCGCCTCCGGCCGAGCGGAGCGCCGGGCGCGCGAGCGCGACGCCTACGCCGGCCGGCTTTCCGAAAATCGACACCGCGACCCAGAAAGGCCGCGACGACGTGCGGCGCAAGGTGCTCACCGACGAGCTCTCCGCCGAGGAGAAGCTGCTGGTCGAGGCGCGGGCGACGTACGCTGACGGGGCGCCGGTCCCGTTGCCCGAGGAACGGGCGAACGCCGACAAGTATCGCGCGCGGATATCGCGGCTGAAGCAGGCGGTGACGGTGCACGAGAAGAACGTCGAGGCGCTGAAGAAGGAGCTGCAGACGAACCGCTGACGACCCGCCGGGTGAGTGTATTTGCCGGTCGCCGCAGAACTCGCCGCCGCGCATCGTTTCCCCGCAGCACCGCCGGGCGCGGATATTGCTAAGGATTGCGGATCGCCCTTCCGGCCGCGTCATGGGGCGTCTCCCGCACCCGATCGAATCGTGAAACTCGGCTTTCTCCCGACTTTTTCCAGTGACGACGCGAAACACGCGTTCACCGGCCTCGACCTGCTCGCCACGGCGATCCTGCTGCTCGACCGGAGCCGTCGGATCGTCTATGCGAATCCGGCCGCCGAGAACCTGTTCGAGCTGTCGAAGCGGCAACTGGTCGGGCACGACGCGGGCGAAGTCTTCGCCGAACCCGCACTGCTTTGCGTCACCATCGACAAGGCAGTGGGCAGCGGCGCGTCGTACACCGAGCAGGAACTGGAGCTCGGCGTCGTCGGCAAGACGCGGCTGCACCTCACCTGCACCGCGACGCCGGTCGACGCGGGCGGCGCGGTGCTGGTGCTCGAATTCCGCCACATCGACCAGCAACTTAAGATCGCGCGCGAGGAACGGCTGCTCGAGCAGCAGCAGGCGAACCGCGAGCTGATCCGGAGCCTCGCGCACGAGATCAAGAATCCCCTCGGCGGCATCCGCGGCGCGGCGCAGCTGCTCGAGCGGGAGCTCGACCGTGCGCCGCTGATCGAGTACACGCAGGTGATCATCGGCGAGGCCGACCGGCTGCAGTCGCTCGTCAACCGGCTGCTGACGCCGCACCGGCTGCCGACCTACCGCCGCACCAACATCCACGAGATCCTCGTCCGCGTGAAGGGCGTCGTGCAGGCGGAGTTCCCGCAGGTCGAGATCGTCCCCGATTTCGACATCAGCCTGCCCGAGTTCGACGCCGACGCCGAGCAGTTGACGCAGGCGGTGCTCAACGTCGTCCGCAACGCGGCGCAGGCGCTCGCGGGAACCACGCGCGAGCCCCGGATCCGGCTGACCACGCGCGTCGCGCGCTACGTGACGCTGGCGAAGAAGCGCCACCGGCTGGCGCTCGCGCTGGCGATCGCCGACAACGGCCCGGGCGTTCCCGAGTCGATCCGCGACCGGATCTTCTATCCGCTCGTTTCGGGCCGCGAGGGTGGCACCGGCCTCGGGCTGACGCTGGCGCAAACGTTCGTGGCCCAGCACAACGGCACGATCGAGTGCGAGAGCGAGCCGGGGCGCACGGTGTTCACGATCCTGCTTCCGCTCGAAGCGGGCCGCGCGGGCGGATAATCCGGAGACCGGAGGATGTACGCATACGACCATGAACCGCAGCGGAGCGCCGCAATGAGATCGGTGTGGGTCGTCGACGACGACCGCTCGATCCGCTGGGTGCTGGAGAAGGCGCTCGCCCGCGAAGGCATCCCGTACAAGACGTTCGCGTCGGCGTATGAGGTGCTGCAGGCGCTCGCGGTGAGCCAGCCGTCGGTGCTCGTCTCCGACATCCGGATGCCGGGCGAGTCGGGGCTCGTGCTGCTCAACAAGGTGAAGGAGCGCTATCCGCAGATTCCGGTCATCATCATGACCGCGTATTCGGATCTCGACAGCGCGGTCGCCGCGTTCCAGGGCGGCGCGTTCGAGTACCTGCCGAAACCGTTCGACGTCGACCACGCGCTCGCACTGATCCGGCGCGCGACCACCGAGACCGCAGTGACCGCGCCGGCTGCCGGCGCCGCGTCCGCGGAATCGCCGGAGATGCTCGGCCAGGCACCGGCGATGCAGGAGGTGTTCCGCGCGATCGGCCGGCTGTCGCAATCGCACACGACGGTGATGATCACCGGCGAATCGGGCACCGGCAAGGAGCTGGTCGCGCGCGCGCTGCACCGGCACAGCCCGCGCGCCGCCGGCCCGTTCATCGCGATCAACACCGCGGCGATTCCCAAAGACCTGCTCGAGTCGGAGCTGTTCGGCCACGAACGCGGCGCCTTCACCGGCGCGCAGAGCTCGCGCCGCGGCCGCTTCGAGCAGGCCGAGGGCGGCACGTTGTTCCTGGACGAGATCGGCGACATGCCGGCGGACCTGCAGGTGCGCCTGCTGCGCGTGCTTTCCGACGGCGAGTATTACCGCGTCGGCGGCCACGCGCCGCTGAAGGCGAGCGTGCGCGTCATCGCCGCCACTCACCAGAACCTGGAGGAGCGCGTCCGACTGGGACTGTTCCGCGAGGACCTGATGCACCGGTTGAACGTCGTGCGGCTGCGGCTGCCGCCGCTGCGCGAACGGCAGGAGGACATCGGCCCGCTGACGCGCCACTTCCTGCAGAAGAGCGCGCGCGACCTCGCGGTCGAGCCGAAGGTGCTGTCCGACGCCGCGCTGAAACTGCTGGCGGCGTTTCCGTTCCCGGGCAACGTGCGCCAGCTCGAGAACGTCTGCCACTGGCTGACGGTGATGGCGCCGGGCCAGCGCGTCGAGGTGGCCGACCTGCCGCCGGAAGTGCGTGAAGCGCCGGCAGCCGGCGCGACGGTGGGCGGCGAGGCGGACTGGCGCCACGCGCTCGACCGCGAGCTCGCGCAGTCGCTGGCCCGCGGCGAGCGTGCCGTCGGCGACCGGCTGGAGAAGGAATTCGAGAAGACGCTGATCCTGCGCGCGCTCGCCCACACCGGCGGCCATCGGATGGAGGCCGCGCAGTGGCTGGGCTGGGGGCGCAACACGCTGACGCGCAAGATCCAGGATCTCGGGCTCGAGCCGGAACTGCGCAAGGACGTCGAGCGCGGCACGGCCTGACGGTGGCGGATCGGGCGCGGGGCCCGATCCGGGCCGACGCTACCGACCGCTGCGGCGCGCGAGCTCGGCGTTGAGCGCGCGGATCGCATCGCGCTGCGGGCCGGGCGTGCCGTCGATTCCGTAAACGCGCGAGATCTGCGTGTGGCGATGGAGCTGCACGTCATTGATCGCCGCGGGCACGTCCGCCGCCTGCACCGTCAGCGTGAACGCGGCCGCCAGCGGCGCGTCCGCGCAGCGCCGCGCGCCGGCCGGCGGGAGCAGCAGCACGATCGGCGCGCCCGGCAATCCCGATACGCTCACCCGCGCGTCGGTCGAGGCGAGCGAGCGGCCGTCGACGCACACGGTGCCGTGCTCACCGATCGCGAATCCGTCTTCGCGGCCGGCGGCGACGACGCGCTGCGCGACGGCCGCGCCGGGTTCGATCGTGAGCGCCGTCGATCCATCGCCGCCGCGCACGACCGTCGCCGCGCCGCTCGCCGTCCAACCGTCGAGGCCGCGCTGGAATCGCGCGTTGTACAGGATGCTGGCGACGTAGTCGGTGTCGGTCCACAGCGCGTAGCCGGCGCGGTGGCGGGCGAGGATCGCCGCGCTGCCGGCGAGCATCGGGTCGAACGCGGTCTCGGCGAGCCGGGTGTTGCGGCCGAACCCCGGCGTGTTGTCGAAGAAATTGAACTGGTCGACGAACAGCGCGGAGCGTTTCGCGAGCCGCCGCGTGTCGCCGAGGAGCCGGTCTAGCGCGGCGAGCACCGGCACGGCGTCGACTTCGTCGCCTTCGTTCTTCATGCCCCACGCGGTGTGAAAGTAGACGACCGTCGCGTCGGCCCCGCCGTGAGTGATCGTCCGGTGGTGGCCGTTCCAGTGGATGCTGCCGTCGCGCCACACCGGGTCCTGGTCGATCCGCACTTCGAGCGCCAGTCCCGGAAAGCGCGCGCGGGCCGGGCGGACGAAATCCTCTATCAGCGCGTGATCCCACCAGTCGAGCACGAGCGCGAACGCCGCGTCGCGCCGCGCCGGAACGGTCACCTCGTCCCAGGAGGCGAAGCCTCGCCCGTACCGCTCGCCGACCGCCTGCAACGAATGGCGCTCGCGCAGGAAGGCGATGTACTCGCGGCGAAAGCCCGGATGGCTGCGATTGGTTTCCGCACCGAGGACGTTGAACGGCGCCAGATCCTCCCACGACAGGAACGCGAGCGCGAGGTTGGGGTCGGCGCAGGCGCGGCGGCACACTTCCTCGACGAACGCGAGCCACGCGGCGCGGGTCTGCGCGTTGGCGAACGCGGCATCGATGCGCAGGGCGTTGGGCAGCTCGGCATCGGGCCGAAACGACCACGGGAAGCCGACGCGCAGCGCGACGCGCAGACCGTGCTCGCGCGCCTTCGCCATCAGCAGCGCCAGCGACGCGAATGCGCGCTCGTCGTAGACAGGCGCGGGCGAGAGCCGCGGCTGGAAATCGGTCCACGACACGGCGAGCACGATCGCGTTGAAGCCGTCGCCGCGGATGCGCTCGAAATCGCGGTCGATCCGCGACGGGTCGAGCCCGTCCCAGAAGCTCTTCGGGTAGACGCCGGACCAGTAGTGTGTCGCCCGGAGTGAAGCGACCGCGTCGATGCGGGCCTCGCGCAGATGGCTCCACCAGAGGAACGCGACGCCGGCGACGCCGGCGATCGCGCAAGCCGCGAGCAGCGCGGATTTCGCGGCGCGCAGGTTCATGCAGGTGCGATTTCGCGGCCGGAGGGGCCGGTCAGTCCGCGAGCTCGGCGATTACCGGCGCGTGGTCGGACGGCTTCTCGCCCTTGCGCTCGTTGCGGTCTATGCGGCACCCGGTGCACTTCGCCACGAGCGGCGGCGATAGCAGGATGTGGTCGATCCGCAGCCCGTGGTTCTTCGGGAACGCGAGCTGCCGGTAGTCCCACCAACTGAACGTCTTCTCCGGCTGGTCGAACAGGCGGAAGCTGTCCTTCAACCCGAGCCCGAGCCAGTCGCGGAACACGGCGCGCTCGGCATCGCTGCACAGTACCTGGCCCTCCCACAGTGCGGGCTCGTGGACGTCGCGGTCCTCCGGCGCGATGTTGAAGTCGCCGCCGACGGCGAGCGCCGGATGCCGCGCGAGCTCGTCGCGCAGGAACGCGGTCGCAGCGGCGCACCAGTCGAGCTTGTAACGATACTTGTCGGAGTCGACGGACTGCCCGTTGGGCACGTAGAGGCCGATCACGCGCGTGCCGGCGACCGTGGCGGCGATCACCCGTTTCTGCGGGTCGGCGAAGTCCGGCAGCGCGGTCACGACGTCGGTCGCGGCGCCGAGCCCGTCGCGCACGAGCAGCGCGACGCCGTTGTACGTCCGCTGACCCGCGAAGTATGCTGCGTATCCAGCGTCGGCAAGCTCGGTCCGCGGAAATTTCGCGTCCTCGAGCTTCGTTTCCTGCAGGCACAGGACGTCGGGACGCGCCTCGGACAGCCACGCGAGGAGCCGCGGCAGCCGAACGTTGAGCGAGTTGACGTTCCAGGTGGCGATCTTCAAGCGAGTTCCTGACGGCGGCGCGGGTCGGGCCGCCGTAGATGCCGCGCCGTGCGGGCGGGCGGGGGTGCCGCCCCGCGCCCGTACCCCTTCGGCGCTATTGCTTCGGGTAGCCCGAACCCGGAACGGGTGCCACCGGCGCGGCGGCGGCTTTCGCCGGCGGTGGCTCCGTCCGCGCGGCGGCGGTCGCGGCGCGGCGCGGAGTCGCCGTCTTCGGATAGCCGGCGTCATCGAGCATCGCGTTCCAGCGGGTCTCGTTGAAGCCCTTGGTGACCATCTTGTCGCCGACCAGCAGCACCGGCGCGTTGAGCTCGCCGGTGAGCGTCTTGAGCTGCTCGGCGCCTTTCGGATCCTCGACGTTGACCGTCGTGAACGGGACGCCGCGGCGGGTCAGCAGCGCCTCGGCGTTCTTGCACAGCTCACCGCAGGGGAACGTGAACAGCGTCACCGGGAAACGTTCCTGCGCCTGTCGCGCCGCCAGCGGCAACTCGTCGGTTTCGATGTAGTTGCCGCCCAGTCGCTTGGATTGGACGTTGGTGGCCTCCGGCGGCGGCTCCTTGTCGCTGTAGATGATGCGGCCTTCCTTGTCGGTGTACCGATAGACCGGCGTGCCCTGCGCGGCGACGCCGGAAGCGATCGCCGCGGCGAGCACGCCACAGAGCAGCGCGACCCGGTTCAATGCGCATGCCATGACACCTCCTTCAGGCAGGGACGACCATTCCATTATGCCGCAGAAGCGCGTCGAGCGAAGGCGCGCGGCCGCGGAACGCGACGAACGACTCCATCGCCGGCCGGCTGCCGCCGCGCGCCAGCACCTCGGCGCGGAAGCGTGCCCCCGCTGCCGGCGACAGCACGCCGGCCTCCTCGAACAGGCTGTACGCGTCGGCGGAGAGCACCTCCGCCCACTTGTAGCTGTAGTAGCCCGCGGCGTAGCCGCCGGCGAAGATGTGGCCGAACGAGTGAATGCTGCGGTCGTACGCGGCGCGCGGCACGACGGCGACCTCGGAGCGCACCTCCTCGGCGAGCGCCTTCGGCGTCGCCCACCGCCCGTCGCCGCGCGCGTCGTAGACGGAGTGCAGCAGCATGTCGAACAGCGCGTACTCGATCTGGCGCACCGTCTGCAGGCCGCTCTGGAAATTCTTCGCGGCGATCATCCGGTCGAACAGCGCGCGCGGTAGCGGTTCCCCCGTGTCGACGTGCGCCGTCATGTGCGCGAGCACGTCCCATTCCCAGCACCAGTTCTCCATGATCTGGCTCGGCAGCTCGACGGCGTCCCACTCGACGCCCTGGATCCCCGATACGCCGGCGACGTCGACCTGCGTCAGCAGCAGGTGCAGCCCGTGGCCGAACTCATGGAAGATGGTGATCACTTCGTCGTGCGTGAACGTCGCCGGCTTCGTGCGGCCGCCCTCGACGATCGGCGCCGACAGGTTGCAGGTCAGGTACGCCACCGGGCGCTGGAGTTGCGGCCCGGTGCGGCGGCGGTTGATCGCGTCGTCCATCCACGCGCCGCCCTGCTTGCCCGGCCGCGCGTAGTTGTCGAAATAGAACTGGCCGATCGGCGCGCCGTCGGGGTCGGCGATCTCGAAGAAGCGCACCGACGGATGCCACGTCGCCGCCGTTGCCTCGCGGATGCGCACGCCGTAGATCGTCTCGACGACGCGGAACAGGCCGGCGAGCACCTTGTCCTCGGGAAAGTACTGGCGGACCTCCTGCTCGGAGAACGCGTAACGCTTGGCCTTGAGCTTCTCCGACGCGTACGCGAGGTCCCATGGCGCGAGGTCCGGCAGGCCGAGCTCGTCCCTGGCGAACGCGGCGACCTCGGCGTAGTCGCGCTCGGCGAACGGCTTCGCGCGCCGCGCGAGGTCGCGCAGGAACGCCAGCACCTCGTCGACGCTGCCGGCCATCTTCGGCACCAGCGAGACGTCGGCGTAGTTCGCGTAGCCCAGCAGCAGCGACGCCTCGTGGCGCAGCGCGAGGATGCGATCGATCACCTCGGTGTTGTTCCATTCCGGCTTCGCGCCGAGGTCGGACGCGCGCGTGGCGAATGCGCGGTGCAGCGTCGCCCGCAGCGCGCGGTTCTCGGCGTACTGCACCACCGGCAGGTAGCAGGGCATCCGCAGCGTGAGCTTCCAGCCGGGCTTGCCGTCGGCTTCGGCGGCGGCGCGCGCCTCGGCGACGACGTCGGCCGGGACGCCGGCGAGTTCGGTGGCGTCGCCAACGAAGAGCGCCCAGTCGTTGGTCGCGTCGAGCACGTTTTCGTCGAACCGCGCCGACAGTGCGGCCAGCTCCTCGTCGACGGCCTTCAGCCGCGCCTTCTTGTCCTCCGGTAGCTCGGCGCCAGACAGGCGGAAGTCGCGCAGCTCGTTCTCGACCAGCTTCTTTTTTGCCGCGTCGAGCCCGGCGAACGCCGGCGCCTCGGCGAGCGCGCGATAGCGGGCGTAGAGGCGCAAGTCCTGGCCGACGTCGGTGTGGAACGCGGTGACGCGCGCGAGATTTTCGTTGTACGCGTCGCGCAACGCCGGGGTGCTGACGACAGCCTTGAGGTGGCGCACCGCGCCCCACGCGCGATCGAGCTCGTCCTGCGAGTCGTCCATCGGCAGGACGACCGTTTCCCACGTCGGGGGGCGGGCGTCGGTCGCGACCGCCTCGACTGCCGCGCGGCCGCGGGCGAGGAGCTCGGCGATCGCCGGCGTCACGTGCGCAGGCTGGATCGCGTCGAAGCGGGGCAGGCCCGAAAAGTCGAGCAGCGGATTCTGGGAGGTCGGTGCATTCATCGGCGGGTTCCGGGTGAGGCGGATCGTATCCGCAGCAGTTGGTCCAGACGGGCCAGGTCGTCGGGGGTGCCGACGTTGGCCCAGGGTCCGTCCCACCGCTCGCCGGAAACGATGCCGGCGGCGATCCAGCGGCGGAAAAACGGAAGCAGTTCGAGTTTTTCACCGCGCGGAAGTTCACGGAACAGCGCGGTGTCGTAAAGCCCTATGTTCGCGTAGGTCAATTTCGCCGGGCCGTCCAGCGCGACGCGGCCCGCCGCCAGCGCGAAATCGCCGGCCGGATGATACGGCGGATTGCCCACCATGACGAGATGCACGCGCGGCGCCGCGGAATCGGCGGCCATCGCCGCGGCGCGCGTGCGCAGCGTCGCGTAATCGAAGCCGGTCCAGATGTCGCCCGACACGATCAGCGCCGGGCCGGCGGGCAAGAGCGGCATCGCGGTGGCGATGCCGCCCGCGGCTTCCAGCGGCGCTGGCTCCACCGACCACGACAGGCGGACCCCGTACGCGGCGCCGTCGCCGAGCACCGCGACGAGACGGTCGGCGAGATGCGATGCGTTGACGACGATGTCGGTGAAGCCCGCGCGCGCGAGCGCCTCGATCTGGTGGACGACGAGTGGCTTGCCGCCCGCTTCCAGCAGCGGCTTCGGCGTCGCGTCGGACAGCGGCCGCATCCGCTCGCCGCGGCCGGCGGCGAGGATCATCGCGCCGATCGTCGTCATCGCGCCGGTCAGGGCTTGCCGGCGGCGACCGCTGCGTGCCGGTCGAGCTGGTCGAGGAGTTGCAACAGCGGCTCGAGGTCGCGGTAGCGCGCGCAGGCGCCACGCAGGTACGCCATCACCCGCGGCAGGTCGTCCAGATACGCCCGCTTGCCGTCGCGGTGCGCGAGCCGGGCGAAGATCCCGAGCACCTTGAGCTGCCGCTGGACGCCCGTCCACTCGAAGTCGCGCCAGAACGCGGCGAAATCGGCATCGACCGGCAGGCCCGCAGCGCGCGCCCGCTCCCAGTAGCGCACCGCCCAGTCGATCTGCCGCGCCTCGTCCCAGTCGACGTACGCGTCGCGCAGCAGCGAGACGAGGTCGTAGCTGACCGGACCGATCACCGCATCCTGGAAATCGAGGACGCCGGGATTCTCCGCGC
This sequence comes from Betaproteobacteria bacterium, assembly GCA_040007035.1. Lineage (GTDB taxonomy): Bacteria > Pseudomonadota > Gammaproteobacteria > Burkholderiales > Casimicrobiaceae > CAIWHR01. Next base: position 34,237 of record JBDTVU010000007.1, read on the forward strand.
ACACCATCAGGTTGCGCGAGTGGTAGTCGCGGTGGACGAACACGCGCGGCTGCGCGAGCACGCGATCGAGGATGAGCCGGAACGAACGCGCGAGCGTGTCGGCCTGCGCAGCGTCGAGCGCGACGCCGAGGTGCTTCGCCACGTACCAGTCGGGGAAGAGCGCGAGTTCGCGCGCGAGCAGCGCCTCGTCGTACGGCGGCAATTCGCCGTCCTTCGTCGCCCGTTGCCAGCGGATCAGCGCGTCGATCGCATCGGAGTAGAGCGCCGGCGCCGAATCGGCGTCGAGTGCCACGAGGTACGTGCGGTCGCCGAGATCCGACAGCAGCAGGAAACCGTGCCCGAGATCCTCGGCCAGCACCAATGGCGCGTGGACACCGGCCGCGATCAGCAGCCGCGCGATGTGGACGAACGGCCGGCAATCCTCCATCGGCGGCGGCGCGTCCATGGCGATCAGCGTCGCGTGGCCCCGCCACGGCGCGACCGGCGTGATGCGGAAATAGCGCCTGAAGCTCGCGTCGGCCGACGCGGGCGCGAGTGTGAACGCCGCGGTGCCGAGTGTGGCCTCGACCCACGCCGACAAAGCCGCGAGCCGCGGATCGGCGGAAACGCTCCGGGGCGTCGCGGCAGGCGCGGTCATCGTCATTGGGGCAATTGTGGATGGCACGGGACCGGCGAAGGGCGGTCGCGCGCGGGTTCGGCGCGGCCGGCGCGGGGCCGCGGGAGGGCGGTACATTAGAATGCGGAATCTTATCATCGTCCCCTTCCCGGTCCGCCGGCCCCTTCCTCGGATGACGTTGCGTTCCACCCCGCTGGCGCTCGCGCTCGCTGCGGCGCTGGCGCCGATGGCGGCGGCGCAGACGCCCCTTCCCGGCGCTGCGCCGACGCCGTCGGCGTCGTTGCCGGAGCCGGCGCTTAAGCTCGCACCGGAACTCGAGCCGGCGGTGCCGCGCCGCGCGGCGACGCAACGTCCGGGGCCGGCGGCGCCGTCCCCGACCCCGGTGCTGCAGCCCGCGCCGTTCGAGCTCGGCGGCGGTGCCGTCTTCCTCCGGGCGAACCGGCTCGACGGCGTCGGGAACAAGTATGTCGAAGCCGAAGGCAAGGTCGAGTTGAGGACGCGGCGCGAGACGGTGCTCGCCGACTGGCTGCACTACGACTTCGCCACGCAGGAGGTGTGGGGGAAAGGCGACGTGCTCCTGCGGCGTGGCATCGACTGGATCACCGGACCCGAGGCCCGGTTCAAGCGCGACACCGAAACCGGCTTCTTTGCGTCGCCGCGCTTCTTCATCGGCGAGAACGGCGCCCGCGGCTCGGCGGCGGAGCTCAAGTTCTCCGGCCCCGATCATTACCAGGTCACGGACGCCCGCTACACCACCTGCGTCGCGCCGCGCGAGGACTGGTACGTGCGGATGGACGATCTCGACGTCGACAAGGCGCGGATGGTGGGCACCGGCCACAATGCGACGCTGTACTTCCTTGGCGCGCCGGTCGGGTACACGCCGTGGCTCGAGTTTCCGCTGTCGGGCGAGCGCAAGTCCGGGTTCCTGACGCCGACGCTCGGCTCCACCGGCATCCGCGGCTTCGAGCTGGCGGTCCCGTATTACTTCAACCTGGCGCCGAATTACGACGCGACGCTGACGCCGCGGCTGATGACCAAGCGCGGGGTGCAGTTCGCCGCGCAGGGCCGCTACCTGACCGAGTCGGCGCAGGGCGAGGCCAACGCCGAGTATCTCAACAACGACCGCCAGACCGGCACCGACCGTTTCCTGCTGTCGTGGAAGCACGGGCAGAACCTCGACGCGGTCCCCGGGCTCACCGGCTACTGGAACCTCAACAAGGTTTCCGACGACACGTATTTCGCCGACCTCTCCGACCGCGTCGCGGTGACGTCGCAGTCGACGGTGGTGCGCGAGGGTGGCGTCGCGTGGACACGCGGGCCGCTGTCGCTGCTGGCGCGCGCGCAGGCGTTCCAGACGCTGCAGGATCCGAATGCGCCGCCGGCCACCCCCCCTTACAACCGGCTGCCGCAGGTCGTCGGGACGGTGCAGGAAACCCCGTGGCTGGGCCTCGACTGGGCAGGCACCGGCGAGTACGCGCGCTTCCGCCAGTCGGCGCTGCCGCAGGGCGACCGGGTTTACGCGTATCCGACGGCGACGTGGTCGCGCCAGGGCGCGGCCTGGTTCGTCGCAGCGCAGGCGGGTGTCCACATGCGCGAGTACGCGCTGCAGGACACGGGCAGCGCCAGCGACAGTTTCGGCTACGTGGTGCCGGTCACCAGCGTGGATGCCGGGCTCGTGTTCGAGCGCAACGCGAACCTGTTCGGGCACGACGTGGTGCAGACGCTCGAGCCGCGCGCGTTCTACGTCTACATCCCTTACCACAACCAGAGCAGCGCGCCGGTGTTCGACACTACGCAGAACGAATTCACCTACGGCCAGTTGTTCGTCCCCAACCGCTATCTGGGCAACGACCGGATCGGCGACGCGAACCAGGTGACCGTCGCGCTGACGTCGCGCTTCCTCGATCCAGCCACCGGCGCCGAACGGCTGCGCATCGCGATCGGCGACCGGTTCTACTTCAACGACCAGCGGGTGACGCTGCCGGGCGAAGCGCCGCGGTCGGGGTCGAGCTCGGACGTGCTGCTGGTGGGCGAGGGCCGGCTGTCCGATGCCTGGTCCCTCGCCGGCACGACGCAGTACAACTTCGACGCCGGCCAGGTCGAGAGCTTCAACGCCGCGCTGCGGTGGACGCCGGCGCCGGGCAAGACGCTCAACGGGAGCTATCGCTACACCCGCAATCTCGTCGACCAGAGCGGGACGACGTCCACGCTGCGGCAGTTCGACATTTCCGGCCAGTGGCCGCTCGGTGCCAACTGGTCGCTGATGGGCCGCTGGAACTACTCGATCGTCGATGGCAAGACGCTGGAAGCGGTTGCCGGCGTCGAGTACAATGCCGGCTGCTGGGTGCTGCGCCTGGTCGGCCACCGGCTGACCACGACGACGCAGACGACGACGACTTCCGTTTACCTGCAGATCGAATTGAACGGCCTCGCGCGCTTCGGCACGAGTCCCCTCGATCTCCTGCGGCGCAGCGTCCCGGGCTACCTGAAGACGAACGATCCGACGGTGTCGCCGCGCGAAGCCGTCGACTACTTCCAGGAATACTGAACCGGGACCTTCGAGCATGGCCGCCTCCCGCTTTCCGTCGTTCGCCGCCGGCGTTCTCGCGCTGACCGCGATCACCGTCGCCCCGGTCGCCCCGGCGCAGATGCAGATGCCGGCGCCGCGTGGGTCGGCGGCTGCCGCGCCTGCGCCGCGCGTGCCGGCTGCACCCGCCCGGGCACCGGTCTCGCTCGATCGCACGATCCCGCTCGACCGGGTGGTCGCGATCGTCAACGACGAGGCGCTGACGCAGTACGAGATCAACGAGCAGAAGCGTGTCGCGCTGCAGCAGATGAAGTCGCAGAACGTCACGCCGCCGCCGCCGGACGCGCTCGACAAGCAGTTGCTGGACCGGCTGATCACCGAACGCGTGCTGTTGCAGCTGGCGAAGGAGAACGGCATCCGTGTCGACGACGTGACGGTGGAGAAGACGATCCAGCGCATCGGACAGGAGAACAAGCTCACGCCCGACCAGTTCCGCGCCGCCGTCGAGAAGGAAGGCATTCCGTACTCGAAGTACCGCGAGGACATCCGCAACGAGATCCTCGTCCAGCGGCTGCGCGACCGCGAGGTCGACAGCCGGATCTCGGTGTCCGACGCCGAGGTCGACCATTTCCTCGCCACGATCAACGCGCAGTCCGGCGGCGACGTCGAGTACCGGCTGTCCCACGTCCTCGTGCTGGTGCCGGAGCAGGCGACGCCCGACCAGATCGACGCCAAGCGCCGGCGCGCCGATGAGGCGCTGAAGCAGATCCAGGGCGGCACCGATTTCGCGCAGGTGGCGGCGGGGTTTTCCGACGCTCCGGACGCGCTGCAGGGCGGCAGCCTCGGCTGGCGTCCGCCGGCGCGGCTGCCAACGGTGTTCGCCGACACCGTGCGCGGGATGAAGGCAGGCGACGTGTCGGGCCTCTTGCGCTCCGCCGCCGGCTTCCACATCGTCAAGCTGCTGGAGACGAGAAGCCGCGTCCAGCAGACGGTGGTCGAGCAGACGCGCGCGCGTCACATCCTGGTCAAGGTCAGCGAGATCACGTCGGAGGCGGACGGGAAAGCGAAGATCGACCGGATCCGCGAGCGGATCGACCTTGGTGCGCCGTTCGACGAGCAGGCGAAGCTCAACTCCGAGGACGGCAGCTCGAACCGCGGCGGCGACCTCGGCTGGCTGTCCCCGGGCGACACGGTTCCCGATTTCGAGCAGGCAATGGGCAAGCTGAAGCCCGGCGAGATCTCGCCGCCGGTCCGCTCGCCGTTCGGCTGGCACCTGATTCAGGTGCAGGACCGGCGCACGCAGGACATCACCGCGGAGCGCCAGCGCGAGCAGGCGCGGCAGGCGCTTCGCCAGCGCAAGTCGGACGAGGCGTTCCAGGACTGGGTGCGGCAGATGCGCGACCGCGCGTACGTCGAAATCAAGTCCGACGACCGCTGACCGCCGCGACGCGCGCGGTCTTTCACCGTTTTCTCCACCCCGGGACGCCGCCGATGCGCGTCGATGAGATCTTCGCCGAACCGCTGGTCGACCTCGGCGCCGACGACGCGCGCTTCCGCGGCATCCTGACGCCGGCAAGCGCCGTCGGTGCGGCGAAAGTCGGCGTTACCGCGCAGTTCCTCGACAACGCCGAGCACTATCACAAGGCGTATCTCAACGTCGATTACTGGCGCTTCCTGCTCGACAACGCGCTCGCCCGCGCGCACGGGCTCGGCGAGCCGCGGACGATCATCGACATCGGTTCGGGGTCGGGCAATTCGGTGCTGCCGCTCGCCGACCGCTTTCCCGGCGCGACGATCGTCGCCACCGACATCAGCCCGCAACTGCTCGCGATCCTGCGCGACTTCATCGTCAAGCGGGCCGAGGGCGCCGGGCGCTTCGGTCTCGTCGTCGCCGACGCCGCCACCGCCAGCTATCGCGCCGGCGTGGCCGACCTCGCCGTCGGCGCCGCGATCCTCCATCACATCCTCGACCCGGCAATGGTGCTCGCGTCGTGCCACCGCGCGCTGCGGCCCGGCGGCTGGGCGATCTTCTTCGAGCCGTTCGAGGCCGGCAACGCGATCCTGAAGCTCACCTACCAGCGGATCCTCGCGCAGGCGTCGCCGGGCGAGCGCAAGTCGGAGGGGATGCGCTTCCTCGAGCGGATGGTCGCCGACTACACGGTGCGGCAGCGCCCGCGCACCGACCCGATCTTCCGCGAGCTCGACGACAAGTGGATGTTCACGCGCTCGTACTTCGAGCGGCTGCGCGACGAGCAGGGCTGGGCGGAGCTCATCGTCTACCCGCTGAACGCCGCCGACATGCCGCTGCGCAACCAGGCGACCGTCCACCTGAAGCTCGGCGCCGCGCTGCCGCCCGACGCGCTGCCGGCGTGGGCGTGGGCCGTCATCGACGAGACCGACGGCGGGATGTCGGCCGACCTGAAGCGCGAGTGGATGCAGGAAGGAGCGGTGCTGTTCCGGAAGGCGCCGTCGGCCTGACGCCGGCTCAGCGCGCCGAAGCGCGCCTCGCGCCTGCCGCGTTCGCCGGCGGATAGAGGGCGAGATGGCGGATGCGCAGCGGTGCCGTGCCGTCGGTACGCACCAGCGTGATCCTGAACTGGTCGACGATCGGCAGGCCTGCCGGCCACGCGAGCGGCACCAGCAGGCCGGCGGATGTGCGTTCCAACCCGCGCGCGGCACGTTCGGGTCCCAGTGCGACCCACGCGCCGCTTCCCGCGCGGCCCTCGACGCGCACGCCGGCGACGGCCGCCGTCGCGTCGATGCCGACGACGATGAGATCGCTCTCGCCGCGCCCCACCGCGAGATTCGCCGGCGACAGCAGCGTCGCCGTTGCACCGACCGCGCGGACGTCGACGTAACCGTTGCCCGGTGCAAGGGCAGTCCCCGCTTCCGCACCCCAGCCGTCGTTACTGGCCACGCGTGGCGTGCCGAACGTCCACAGCCGCGCGCCCTGCGGCACGTATGCATGCGAAATGGCGAAGTCGCGCATCGCGTGCTCCAGGGGCGTGTTGCGCCACGCGGTGTACGACACGTAGCCGGGATCGTTGGCATTGATGCCGTTGGAGCCGTTCCACGCCATCGGCGACACCAGCCGCGCGCCGTAGTTGAACATCTCCGCCAGCGCGCGATAGCCGGCCGCGTACGTCGGCAGCGTCTTCGGGTCGCGCAGGTCGGCGGTGTTGAACTCGACGACGGCCCAGCCCGGGTCCATCCGGTGGAAGGTCGCGAACAGGCTGCCGGGCGTCTCCATCCGGATGTCGTTCTGCGCGCCGGTGCCGTAGACGATCGCGCCGACGTGGCCGTCCTTCGGAATCGCGCCCTCGACCGACATGCCGCCGGTGTCGTAATTCTTCGACGGGCTGTCGAGGCGCACGGAGAACGGCATCGCGGCCGGGTGCGGTCCCATGAAACCTTGCGACGAGAAGATTTGCGCCGGCGGGATGCCGACCTCGGCGAGCCACTGCGACAGTTCGTCGTAATGCAGGTCGACGGTATGGCGGCGGAAACGCTCCCATTCGTGCGTCCACGGATCGTCCCAGAACGGCCGGCCCGTGCGCGGAAACGCTCGCGGAGGATCGACGTCCGACCAGTTCTTCCAGTCGCGACCGGCGAGCGTGTTGACTTCGGCCAGCGTCAGCGGCCGGGCGCGCCGGTACGCGCGCAGATCCGGGACGCCGGCACCGCCGTACGGACCGGTCCCCTGCAGCCACTCGCGGAACTGCAGCACCATCCCCGGGTTGTAGTCGTACCACTGTTTCTCGTCGTAGAACGGGTTGTGGTACGTGTCCGGATCGAGGTTGACGCCGGCGAACAGCGCCGGATGCTCGCGCGCGAAGGCCGCGACGATTTTTCCGGCCGCCTGCAGGTTGCGCTTCTTGTAGTGGCGGTTCTGCGCCGCATGGACGTTGAACGTCAGCATCCGGCCGAGCTCCGGCGACTCGCCGGAACCCGGCAGGTGCTTGAGGTAATCGTCGGCCATCACCTCGTTGTCCTGGTTCCACTGGCAGTTCGCCTTGTCCTGCTCGAGGTGGTCGTTGACGTCCCAAGCGGGCACGTCGCAGCCGGCGTCGGCCCAGACGCCGCCGTTCAGCGTCAGCAGCACCGGCACGCGATGCTCGACCGAATAGCGCAGCACGGCGGCGAGCGAGTCCTCGGCGATCCGCCGGTCGCCGCACCTGCGCTCGACGGCCCATTCCGGATCGAACGTCCAGTCGTTCGCCGCGCCCTGCGTCGTGCGCAGATAGAGGATCGGCACCCGCATCCCCACTTTGATCGTCGGCGACACGTAGGACCGATAGGCGGTGTCGATCTCGCGCGGGCCGCCGAGCGAAACGCCCGACACGCCGGGCAGCACGAAGAACGGCGGCGCGGCATCCATCCGCCGGGCGACGTACAGTGCGCGCCACGGCGAGTCATCGGCTGCCGGCACCAGATACTTCGTCGCCAGCAGCTTCTCGTTGCCGTTGCGGCCGACGGCGACGATCGCTAGCTCGTGGCGCCCGTTCCGGCCTTTGATCTCGGTGGTGAAATCGCCGGTGAACTCGAAGCCCGCTGCCGCCGAATCGGGGAATCCGGGCTTCGCCAGCGCGACGTCGCTGCGTGCGATCGCGTAGCGCGCGACGTAGGACTTGCCGTCGAAGCGCACTTCCACGCGGTCGATGCCGGCGCGGTCGAGCGCCCAGCCCTTGACGTAGATCTTCGGCCCGACGACCGCGTCACCCGCAGGGGCGTCGACCCAGCCGTTCGTCGACGCCGCCGGCGCCGGCGGCAGCGTAGGTGCGCCGACGGGCGGCGCGAGCGGCCCGTGGCCGTGGCGAACGACGGCGTAGAACTCGATCGCGGCCAGCGTGCTGACGACGGCGAGCGCCGCGACGAAGGCGACGGAACTGCGTCCGGCGAGGCGGCCCCGGCGGGTCACGCGCGTCCGCCGGTATGCCTACTCGTTCTGGTAGACGTACGCCGGCTGCGCGACGCTACCCTCGTCCATCTTCTTCCGGTCGGCGAGGTCACGCGGCTCCTTGTCCCACCAGATCGCGCGGCCCTTCTTCTGTTCCTGCACGATCTGCGGCTGCTGCTCCAGCAGCTCGCGCATGAAACGCGTGTGGTCGGAGACGTAATGGCGGGACGGAAGGAACAGCGACATGGAGGGAGGTCCGGCCGAGGGGACGAAACGCTGATTTTATCACCCGCCCGCGTCGGCGGCCGACTCGGCGCGCGGCGCGCGCTGCGGACGTCCGGCGACCAGCTCGAAACGGTACAGCCGGCATTCGATCGCCCCGTTCCACAACGGCGTCTTCCGCGACGGCTTGAGTCCGATCAGCTTCGGCATCCGCAGGTCGCCGGTGAGAAGGCACGCCGTCCATCCGGCGAATCGCTGCTTCAGCGCGTCGCCGAGCTTCGGGTAGAACGCGGCCAGCGTCGCGTCGCTCTCGAGCCTGACGCCGTACGGCGGATTGGCGACGAGGATGCCGGAAGGCGACGGTGCGGCACGCTGCAGCACGTCCGCTTGCGCGAGATCGATCCAGCCGGCGACGCCGGCGCTGGCGGCATTTGCGCGCGCCGCCGCGATCGCGCGCGCGTCGATGTCGCTGGCGAAGATCGGCACGACGTCCCCCGCCGGCCGCATCCGGTCGCGCGCCCGCTGACGAATCCGCTGCCACGTCGGGCCGTCGTACCAGCCGAGCTTCTGGAAGCCGAACGTCCGCAGCAGCCCCGGTGCATGATCGGCGGCGATCATCGCGGCCTCGATTGCGATCGTCCCGGCGCCGCACATCGGGTCGAGCAGCGGCGTCCCCGGCGTCCAGCCGGAGAGCGCCAGCACGCCCGCGGCGAGGTTCTCGCGCAGCGGCGCTTCGTCGGCGTCGCGCCGCCAGCCGCGCTTGAACAGCGGCTCGCCGGAGGTGTCCAGATAGAGCGTCGCCTCGCGATCGGACAGGTAGACGTGGACGCGGACGTCGGGCTGCTGCTTGTCGACGCTGGGCCGCTTGCCGGTATCGGCGCGAAACCGGTCGCAGACGGCGTCCTTCACCTTCAGCGTCGCGAACTCGAGGCTCTGCAACGGCGAGCGGGTCGCCGCGACGTCGACGCGCAGCGTGCGATCGACCTTGAAGTGCGTGCCCCAGTCGACGCGCTGCGCGAGCTTGTAGAGATCGTCCTCGTTCCGGTAGCGGCCGTGCGCGACCTGCCACAGGATGCGGCTGGCGAGCCGGGACTCGAGATTCGCGCGGTAGGCGAGGTCCTGCGGCCCGGCGAAGCCGACGCCGCCGTCGACCGGATGCACGAACTGCGCGCCGAGCACTGCGAGTTCGGCGGCGAGCGGCGCTTCGAGCCCGCGCGGGCAGGGCGCGAAGAAGCGCTCGCTCATCGCAGCAGCCGGCGTCGCGTCAGCACCAGGCTGGCGTAATAGGCGACGCACGCGTACGCGACGAGGACGCCGACGTGCAGCAGGATGTTCGTCGGCACCGAGCCGGTCAAGAGCGGCCGCGCGAGGTCGATCGCGTGCTTCAGCGGGAGGAACTCGGCGATGCCGGCGAGCCACGCAGGCATCTGGTCGACCGGGAAGAAGACGCCGGACAGCAGCAGCATCGGCGTCAGCACCAGCGTGAAGAAGTAGGTGAAGAAATCGTAGCCGGGCGCCAGCGCGTTCATCACCAGGCCGAACGCGCCGAAGGTGAGGCCGATCAGGAATCCCAGCGGCAGGATCCACAGCGCCAGCCACGAATGGCCGAAGCCCAGCAGCATGATCACCGCGAGGATCGCCGCCGTCGACACCACCGCCTTCGACGCCGCCCACACCCATTCGGCGAACACGACGTCGTCGAGCGACACCGGCGCGTTGATGATTGCCTCCCACGTCCGCTGCATGTGCATCCGCGAGAACGCCGAGTACATCGCCTCGAAGCTCGACGTGAACATCGCGCTCTGGCAGACCATCCCGGTGCCGATGAACGCGATGTACTTCATCCCGCCGACCTCGGGCACGAACGCGCCGATGCCGTAGCCCAGCGCCAGCATGTAGAGCAGCGGGTCGGCGATGTTGCCGAGCACGCTCGCGATCGCGAGCTTCTTCCAGACGAGCAGGTTGCGCCGCCAGACGGGGACGAAGCGCAGCGAGAGTTCGGGCGGATGGAGCAGGGCGGCGGCGGGCATGCGGCGATCCTCGGCGGAGCGAGGACGAGTATAGCGTGCGGCCGCGAGCGTGCCGCCGACGGCCCGTCAGTAACCGCGCTCGCGGTCGACGACGTTGACGAGCGGCTCGCCGCGTCGCGCGCGGCGGAGGTTGTCGAGAAACTGCGCAGCGGCGACCTCGGGGCGCGGCTCGGCGGCGATGTGCGGCGTGCACAGGATCTTCGAGTGCCGCCACAACGGGCTCGCGGCCGGCAGCGGCTCCGTCGCGTAGACGTCGAGCGCTGCGCCGGCGAGATGGCCGGCGTCGATCGCGGCGACCAGGTCGTCCTCGCGCAGCACCGCGCCGCGCGAGACGTTGATCACGTACGCGTCGCGCGGCAGCGCCGCGAGCGCCGCCGCGTCGAGCACGCCACGCGTTTCATCGGTGAGCGGCAGCGCGCAGACGAGGATGCGGCTCTGCGCGAGGAACGGCGCGAGACCGGCCGCACCGGCGAAGCCGGTCGCACCTTCGACATCGCGCGGCGTCCGCGTCCACACCGCCACCGGGAAGCCGAGTCGCGCGAGCGCGTCGGCGACGGACACGCCGATCGAGCCGCATCCCATCACGCCGACGGCGAACGCACTCTCCGGCGGCGGCGGCGGCCGGTGCCAGCGCGCGTCGCGCTGCTGCGCCTCGAACCGCGGCAGCTCGCGATAGAAACGAAGCGCCATCAGCGCCACGTACTGCGCCATTCGCGTGCCCTGGAACGGGTCGACGGCGCGGACGATCGGCACCGAACGCGGAAGGTCGGCGGTGGCGAGCAGCTCGTCGACGCCGGCGCCGGCGCAGCCGACGAGGCGCAGCGCGGGGAACCGCGGCGCGACGCCCGGCGCCAGCCGGAACGCGAGGATCGCGTCGACGGCGTCGGGCGGCGCGTCAGCCGGGTCGGTGAAGATCGGCTCCCTCGGCGCGAGCTCGCGCAGCGCGGCGAGCTGGCGCAGGACGAAGGCCGACGTGGAAAGGACGAGGATGGCCACGGGCGAGGTCACAGGGCGGCGGTGGATCGAGCGCCCGGGCGAACGCCGGGGCGGTGCGATCGGTCGCCATTCTCCCACGCTTGACACCCTGCGCGCGGCTCCCGTAACGTCGACCGATTCCACCCAAGGGTTCGCCATGCGCAACTCCCGCAGCTTCCTTTCTGAACTGGCCCGGCTCGCTGCATTCGCCGCGTTCGCTGCCGCCGTCTCGCTCACCGCGTCGACTACGCTTGCGCAGCCGGCCTACCCGGCGCGGCCGGTCAAGCTCGTCGTCCCCTATCCGCCCGGCGCGCTGACCGATCTCCTCGCGCGAGCGATCGGCGAACGGCTCGGAGCCGCGCTCGGCCAGCCGGTCGTCGTCGACAACAAGCCCGGCGCCGGCACGCTCGTCGGCGCCGAGTTCGTCGCCAAGCAGCCGGCCGACGGCTACACGCTGCTGATGGCGACTTCCACGACGCTCGGCATCAGCCCCGCGCTGTATCGCCCGTCGCCAGTCAATCCGGTGACCGACTTCGCGCCGGTGTCGCCGGTCGGCACCGTGAATTTCTTCCTGATCGCGAACCCGGCGTTTCCGGCGAAGAACGTGAAGGAGATGATCGACGCGATCCGGCGCGCGCCGGGCAAGTACAACTACGGCTCCGTCGGCAGCGGCAGCCCGCACCACCTGTTCATGGAGACGCTGAAGACGGAGTTCGGGCTCGACATCCAGCACGTTCCGTACAAGGGCACGCCGGCGGCGCTGACCGACCTCCTCACCGGCAATCTGCAGGTGATGTTCTCCGACGCGACCGTCGCGGTGCCGAACATCAACGCCGGCAAGGTCGTGGCACTCGGCACGTCGGCGGCGAAGCAGACGACACTGCTGCCGGGCGTGCCGCCGATCGCGGCGACGGTTCCGGGATTCGACTGGCAGGCGTGGCAGGGCATCGTCGCGCCGGTTGGCACGCCGAAGGAAATCGTGACGCGGCTGTGGGCTGAGCTGCAGAAGATCCAGGCGACGCCGGAGTTCCGCGAGCAGTTGGTGAGGTTCGGCATGGAGCCGTTCCCGCCGCAGACGCCGGGCGAGTTCGCCGCGATGATCGCCGCCGAGCAGCCGCGCTGGGCGAAGGCGATCAGGGACTCCGGCGCCAAGGTCGACTGACCTCCGCTGCGCGATGACGTTCGACACGTTTCTCGACGAGGCCTGGCGCGACCACGGCGAGCGGCCTGAAGAAGTCGCGGCGCGGCTCGAGCAGGGCTATGCGCTGATCGAGATGCCGGCGCAGATCGCGCCGTTCGCGCGCCTCATCGCCCATGTCGACGGCGAGCATCTCGCGCGCTGGCGCGACGGCGCGGCGCGACTCGCAAGGCTGCGCTCGCATCCGAAGTGGACCGGCGATGGCGACGCGCCGGCGATCGTTCGGCGGCTGATCGCGGCGCTCGGCGTTGCCGGCGGCGACGAAATGGAATCCGGCCTCGACGGCGCGGATCGCGCGCACGCGCACGCGGTGGCCGCGGCTGCGCTGATCGAGCAGCGGGACACGGCGGCGGCGATCCGTCATTTCCGGAGCGCGCTTGCAGCCGCGGCCCCGGGTCTGCCGGAGCGCGACCCCGCCATTCGTGCGCTCGCCGTCGCCTCGAACAACGTCGCTTCGGCGCTGGAGGAGCAGCCGTTGCGCGACGCCGGCCAGACGCGGGCGATGCTCGAGGCCGCCGCCGCGTCCCGCGAGTACTGGGCGCAGGCCGGGACATGGCTCGAGACGGAACGCGCCGAGTACGTGCTCGCCAAGTGCCATCTCGCGGTGGGAGACGCGGCCGCCGCGCTCGAACACGCCATGGCGTGCGTGGCGATCTGCGAGCGCAACGGCGCCGACGGATTCGAACGCTTCTTCGCGCAGGCGGCGCTGGCGCTCGCTCGTCGCGCCGGCGGCGACGCTGCCGGTTACGCGAGTGCGAAAGATGCGGCGCTCGGGTGTCACGCTGCGCTCGCCGCCAACCTCCTGCCCTGGTGCGAGCCGACGCTGCGCCTGCTTACGTGACCTGTCCCGCGGTCGACCGTCGCGTCGCCCGCACCGCCCTTCCCGCCCGCTTCGTAGAGGAGTCCGTTGCATGGCCAGCCCCGTCATCGATGTCCACACCCATTGCCTGACCGAGGCGTGGTTCCAATTGCTGCAGCAGCACGGCGGCCCGCGCTACACGGTGAAAGCGGTGACCGGAGGCCTGCGTGCGATCCATCTCGACGGCGCGCCGTTCATGACACCGGTGCCGCCGATGTTCGACTACGACTTGCGCCTTTCGACGATGGACCAGCACGGCGTCGACATCGGTGTCGTGTCGCTGACGTGCCCGAACTGCTACTGGGGTGGGCCCGAGGTGAGCCTGCAGGCGGCGAAGCTGATGAACGACGACATGGCCGCGGCGCGGACGGCGCACCCGGACCGGATCCGCTGGTTCGCGTCGCTGCCATGGCAGTACCCGGAACTCGCGCTGCCCGAACTCGCGCGCGCCACCGCGGCCGGCGCCTCGGGCGTGATGGTGCTCGCCAACATCGGCGGGATGCCGCTGACCGATCCGGCGTTCGCGTCGATCTGGGCGGCGATCGACGCAAAGGCGCTTCCGGTGCTCGTCCATCCGACGGCGCCGCCGGGTGTCGGTGAAATGGACATGTCGCGGTTCCAGCTCACGGCGTCGATCGGCTTCACCTTCGACACGTCGCTCGCCGTGTCGCGGATGATCTACGACGGCTTCTTCGACCGCCATCCGAATCTGAAGATCATCGCGTCGCACGGCGGCGGCGCGCTGCCGTACCTGATCTCCCGGATGGACCAGTGCTTCGACAACATCCCCGCCTGCCGCGAGAAGATCTCGCGCCGTCCGAGCGAGTATCTGCCGAAGATCTACGCCGACGCCGTCGTGTTCGCGCCCGAGGTGCTGGACCTGTGCGTCAAGGTGTTCGGCGCCGACAACGTGATGTACGGCTCCGACTATCCGCACACGATCGGCGACCTGCCGGGGTGCCTGAAGCGCGTCAACGGCTTGCCCGAGGGCGCACGGGACAAGGTTCGCGGCAGGACCGCGCAGCGGATTTTCGGGTTCTGAAAGTAGGGACCCGGCGTTCCTGGGGTAGATAGCCCCAAGGCTGGCGCTCGCCCGAACGGCGGCACCCTTAACAGTTGCGGGCATTCGCGAACTGCCGGTCCCGCAACCCAAAGCGGACGGTCGCGGCGCTGCAAAGCGGTCGTTCGCAAACCGAATGGCCTTTCGCCACTGTGGTAGCTACAGAAGCGCGGGGGACTCTGTCGATCGGTTCCAGCAACGCTGCCTCAAACTTGCAGGCCAGTGAAGTGATGGCCTTGGTATCGGTCCCCAAGAGCACAAGCGCGTAGGTACCGAAGATGCACTAGGCTAGCCTCTCGATCCCGGCGACGGGAGCAGCGAACTGAGACCCACCTGCTCGAACGCGTCATCGAGCATACGATGAACGTCGGCTGGATTGTCAGCGCGCAGCGCCTCGGCCAATAGTTCTTGGGCGCGGCGTTGGGTAAACGTACGCAGTGCCTGCTTGACGCGCGGCAGACTCGGTGACGCCATGCTCAACGTGTCGACGCCCATGCCCATAAGCAGGATGGCAGAGGCGGGCTCGCCCGCCATTTCGCCGCAAACGCTCAGTGGCTTGCCGTATTCGCGAGCCTGGCGCACGGCGTGATCGATCGCCCGAAGCATGGCCGGATGGAGACTATCAAAGCGGCTCGCGACGCGCGCGTTGTTGCGGTCCACGGCCAAGAGATACTGGGTCAGATCATTGGTTCCGATCGAAAAGAAGTCCACGCGCTTGGCCAGATCGGCGATTTGGTACAACGCCGACGGCACTTCGAGCATGACGCCCAGCGGCGGCAGGCGTGCGGCTTGCCCGCCCTGCAGCAGTTCGCTGCAGGCGCGTTCCATCAACTCGCGCGTGTCGTCTACCTCCTGGCAGGTGCTGATCATCGGCAAGAGCAGCTGCAGATTCCCGTGCGTGGCATTGGCCCGCAGCATGGCTCGGAGCTGCGTGAGAAAGATTCCCGGATTGTCGAGGGTCAGCCGGATGCCACGCCAGCCGAGCAACGAGTTGTCCTCGGCCACTGGAAAATACGGCAAAGCCTTGTCGCCGCCTACATCCAAAGTGCGCATGGTCACCGGTCGTGGCGCGAATGCAGCCAGCACATCGCCATAGACTTGGGTTTGATTGCCTTCATCGGGGAACGCGTCGCGTACCATGAAGGTAAATTCGGTGCGATACAGGCCGATCCCTTCGGCGCCCGTATCCAACGCGGGGACAAGGTCGGACAGCAAGCCGGCATTGGCCTGCAACGACACGCGGGCACCGTCCGGGGTTTCCGCCGGCAGGTCACGCAGCGTCTCAAGTTCTTTGGCAAGGTCGGCTTCACAGTCAATCAACCGCTGGAATTCGTCGCGCACTGCAGGCGAAGGCTCGATGAAGACACGCCCCTGGTACCCGTCAACCAGAAGAGCGTGACCCTCCAGTTGCGCGAGCGATACGTTGCCGATATCAATCACGGCAGGGATGCGCAGCGTGCGCGCGAGGATCGCCGCATGCGAAAAAGGCGAGCCGCGCGTGCACACGATGCCGGCAAGCTGTTCGATCGGCACGTCGGCGATGCGGGCGACGCTGATCTCCTCGCCAACCAGCACGCAGTGCTTGGGGTATTGTTGCGGTGCGGTGTCACGCGACTGAACGCGAAGCAGCACGCGACGACCCAACCCGCGAATGTCTTCCGCGCGCGCCCTCAGATAGGGGTCGTCCATTTTTTCGAAGGCCTCGGCGTGGTCGGCAATCGTCGCCCGTAGCGCGCCGGGCGCCCAGTTGCCCGCCCGAATGCGGTTGATGGTGTCGGCAAACATTTCCTCGTCGTCGAGCAGCGCTGCGTAGACCTGGAACATCGCATGAGCCTCGGTGGGCATCCGCGCAGCCATGCGCTCGCCGCTCGCCCGCAACTCCAGCTGCACGGCCGCTACGGCCTGCCTGAACACCGCCTCCTCGGCCTCCGGATCGTCGATACTGCGATCCGGCACGCTCTCTAATTCGGCCGCCGGAGAGGGCAACACGGCAACCCCAATGCCTGCGCCCGGCGCAGCTTTGATGCCAGTAAGAAATGAATCGGTCTGCTTCGCGTCTTTGCGGGAGACGTCGGTCGCGCCGACCGCCGCGGCGTGGCTCCGGCCCGCAAGTTCGCCCGCGATCGTGAGTAGGAAAGCTTCCTCGGCGCCGGTGAATGTGCGGTCGTTGGTTTGCCGCACCGAAAGGACGCCCAGCGGTCGGCCATGATGGACGATCGGCACACCAAGGAAGGCGTGATACGCCTCCTCCCCGAACTCCGGGGAATAGCGAAAGCGCGGATGTTGTTGCGCATTCGTCATGCTGAGCGACTGGCCTGATTCGAGAACCAACCCCACCAGCCCTTCGCGCTGTCCGAATTGAATCCGACCCACCGCCCTGGGATCGAGTCCGTCGGTCGCCATCAGGATGCACCTCTCGCCGGACGCCTCGACGAGATAGACCGAGCATACGTCGACGGCCAGGGATTCCTTGACCCGATGCACGACAATCGCGAGGGCACCTTCCAGGCTGGTCGCCTGGTTAAGCTCCTGTGTAATCTGGCGCAACTCGTCGAGCACGGGAGACGTTTTCGGTAATTGGGAAGTGAGCTCCGATGACCTGACGGCAGA
Organism: Betaproteobacteria bacterium; assembly: GCA_040007035.1. GTDB lineage: Bacteria > Pseudomonadota > Gammaproteobacteria > Burkholderiales > Casimicrobiaceae > CAIWHR01. The sequence continues at coordinate 51,231 of JBDTVU010000007.1, forward strand.
CGCGTTCGAGCCCGGTGTCAACGCAGGCGCCGATTCGAGATTGCCTGGCCGCTTTCGCCGCCAGTGGCGGTCCCTTGTCACCCTTCGGAGCCGCAAAAGGATGCTATTCAGGTGCAGCGTGATGGAGGCCTCTTCGCCCTCGCGCTCGAACACGCTGTTCTCCGACTCGAAGTCGGACGGCGGGCGAGGAGATCGTTACGACGAGATTGCGTGCGCCTTGGTAAAGCTTCGACCCACTCTCATAGCCGAGGGCGGTATTCGCTTACCTGACTGACGGCCTACGGGAACGGATTTAATCCGCCCCCGCCGAGCAAAAAGACCTAGGTTTGCTAGGCCGTCGCCGCAACAGCGTGGATCTTGTGGAAAGTGGAGTTGGAAACCTCATAGGTCTCAACTCGAGGAGTTCCTTCGACCAGATTCGCCAAGATCTTGGTCACGGCTGCGTAACCCCCGCCGCTATAGGTTTCGGCATTTTCCTTGCTGTCCCACAAGCTTATCCCGAACGCTTCGGTTTTCCCCGGAACAACAAACGTGATTTCGTCCTTGAAACCCTTCTGCTTTTGGAGCATCGGAATGACTTCCTTCTCCAGCTTCCGGGCAAATTCGACGGCGCTATTGGGTTTTAGATTCATCGAAACTCTGCGTGCATACTTATCAAACTCCTTGAGCGCAATGACCATGAGCGTCAATTCGGTTTAACCATGTTTGGTTGACATGATTCGAAGGCCCCACGGCCTGTTAACTTTATACAGTTAATTCACTTGCTCTGTCAAGCGTTATCGCGGATCATCATGGAAACTTAAGCCGAATCAGTCAAGTGCGAGGGGACTTCTCGTGGATGTTTCATTGGTGATCAAGGACCGGTTGGAAAAATTGGGGCTGGACCAGAGAGATCTGGCGGCCGCCGCCGAAGTTACGGAATCCTACATTTCCCAGCTTCTCACGCGGAAAAAATTGCCACCTGCGCCGGACCGAACAGACATCTATGAAAAGATGGGAAAGTTCCTGAAGCTCTCGAGCGGTAAGCTTGCGAAGCTGGCAGAACTCCAACGCAGGGAAGACTTGAAGAAGGATTTCGAGGACCCGCCCGCACCCTTGTTTGCAGACGTGCGAGAGTTGATTCTCCGCAAGTGCGCACAGAAAAAGCAGCAGCAAATACGAGCTATTTTCGAGAAGCAGGCCTTTGGTGAACTCGAACGACTCGTCACACAGAAACTTCTGGACGTGTGCAAACGAATCGCAAAGGCGGAATTGCAACGTGAGGACTGGCTTCACACGGTGGCTCGACGAAGCGGCCGGAGCTATGCGCAGATGCGAGTCATCATTCTCGAGTTTCTGGACACCGATGTCTTCCACGTATCAGCTCAAAATTGCGTTTCCTTCCTGGACCGACTGGTTGCATCCTGGGATATCGACCTCCCGAGTTTTGCCTTGGAAATTGTGCCGAACCGAAAACTGGCTGCAGGTGATTCCACGAAATTCGAGTTTGTCGAACGGGAGCCTGGCCGACCTTTCGAGGAAGAGCCGGGGCTCAACAAATTCCTTCAGGACACCTCACTCAGCGGTCATGCCACCCAGGAGGAGATCGATTTTCTAAAAGCGCTGCGGTTCAAGGGAAGACGGCCTACCCCACTCTACTATTACCGAGAACTGCAAAACCTCAGAGACCCGCTCCACTTTCGCACCTAGGGGTTGGGCCAAACGTGAACACTCTGCGGCCGACGTGCCGTTCCACGATTAGGGGAAACGCGCACCGAGATCGGCGCGGATCGAATGTCAGCTTCAGCCGACAGCGGTCGTCTGCCAGCGATTGGCGACTTGTCAATCCGTCTGGATTCACTCCCGCTCGGAGCGTTCAGTCCCGCAGCTCCCGCCCCGTCAGCTTGATGAACAGGTCCTCGAGGTTCGC
>JBDTVU010000008.1:0-50080 GCA_040007035.1 Betaproteobacteria bacterium
TCGAGCTCGGTGATGTCGGCCTCGTCGAACTGCGTGACGTGCGGGATCATCACCCAGTTGCGGGCGAGGTTGGCGCCGGAGATCTTCTTGATCCGGGACAGCGGCCGCAGCTCGACCGGGCCGAATTTCGCGAAGTCGACCTTCGGCCATGGCAGCAGGTTCAGCTCTCCGCCACCGCTGATGCCGCCGCCGGCCGGCGCTGCGCCGCTCATCACCTGCTTGACGAAGTTCTGCACGTCCTCCTGCAGGATCCGGCTCTTCGGGCCGCTGCCGGTGACCTTGGCGAGGTCCACACCCAGCTCGCGCGCGAACGCGCGCACCGACGGCGACGCGTGCGCCGCCTTGAAGCCTTCGGCGTCGACAGATGCCGCTGGTGCCGGCACAGCTTTCGGCGCGGGCAGCGCGGCCGCCGGCGCGGCTGCCGGAGTCGCGGCCGGCGCCGCCGCCGGTGCCGCGGCTGCCGGAGCAGCCGCTGCAGCCTTTGCCGGCGCGGGTACGGCTGCCGCTGGTCCCGCCGCGTCGAGGATGACGATCACCGTGCCCTCGCCGATCTTGTCGCCCAGCTTGACCTTCAATTCCTTCACCGTGCCCGCCACCGGCGACGGCACGTCCATCGTCGCCTTGTCGGATTCGAGCGTGACCAGCGAATCCTCGGCCTTCACCGCGTCGCCGGACTTGACGTGGATCTCGATGACGGGGACGTCGGTGAAATCGCCGATGTCGGGAACCTTGACTTCTATCGTGGCCATCACGCGGCCTCCTTGGGCCTATTTGCAGACTCGAATTGCTGCGTGTCGGCCGCGCTGCGCTGCGCGCGCCGACGCGACCTTCGGTGCGGCCTTATCGAGCTTGGGGGGTAATCGTGGTGGCACAGTGTCGGCCGCCGCCCGCACTCGCGGACGCGCGCTTCGCGCCTGGGCTTCGCCCCGCTCGTGCAGGCGTCCTTGGCTTCACCCGGCGCGCACATCGCCCCCATCCCTAGACGGTCCACGGCGCCGGCTTCGCCGGGTCGAGGCCGTATTTCTTCATCGCGTCGGCTGCCTTCGACGCCGGCAGTGTGCCGTCGTCGGTGAGCGCCTTCAGCGCGGCGACGGTCACGTAATGGCGGTCGACCTCGAAGAAGCGGCGCAGCTGCTCGCGGGTGTCCGAGCGGCCGAAGCCGTCGGTGCCGAGCACGACGTAACGGCGCGGCACGTACGGGCGAATCTGCTCGGCGAACGCGCGCATGTAGTCGGTGGCCGCAATCACCGGGCCGTGCGTGTCGCCGAGGCACGCCTCGACGTGCGAGACCTTCGGCTTCGCCGTCGGGTGCATCGTGTTCTCGCGCGCGACCGCCATTCCGTCGCGGCCGAGCTCGGTGAAGCTGGGGCAGCTCCACAGGTCGGACTCCACGCCCCAGTCGGCCTTCAGCAACTCGGCGGCGGCGATGACCTCGCGGAAGATCGTGCCCGAGCCCAGAAGCTGTACGCGCGGCCCTTTCGCCTTCCTGTCGCCGGCCCGGAACAGGTACATCCCCTTGATGATCGACGGCACGGCACCTTCCGGCATCGCCGGCTGGCGGTAGTTCTCGTTCATCAGCGTCAGGTAGTAGTAGACGTCCTGCTGCTCGGCGTACATCCGCTTCAGGCCGTCCTGGATGATCACCGCGACCTCGTAGCCGAACGTCGGATCGTACGAGATGCAGTTCGGGACCGTCGCCGAGATCAGGTGCGAGTGACCGTCCTCGTGCTGCAGCCCCTCGCCATTCAGCGTCGTTCGGCCGGCGGTGCCGCCGAGCAGGAACCCGCGCGAGCGCATGTCGCCCGCGGCCCATGCGAGGTCGCCGATCCGCTGGAAGCCGAACATCGAGTAGTAGATGTAGAACGGGATCATCGGCACGCCGTGCGTCGAGTACGACGTCGCAGCGGCGATCCAGTCGCACATCCCGCCGGCCTCGTTGATCCCCTCCTGCAGGACCTGGCCGCTCTTGCTCTCCTTGTAGAACATCAGCTGGTCGGCGTCCTGCGGCGTGTAGAGCTGGCCGAGCTGGTTCCAGATCCCGAGCTGGCGGAACATGCCTTCCATGCCGAACGTGCGCGACTCGTCGGGGACGATCGGCACGATCCGCGGCCCGAGGATCTTGTCGCGCAGCAGCGTCTGCAGGATCTGCACGAACGCCATCGTCGTCGAGACCTCGCGCTCCTCGGTGCTCTTCAGGAAGCGGTCGAACGTCGCCAGTTGCGGCACCGGCAGCGCCTCGGCCTTCCGCCGCCGCGCCGGCAGGAAGCCGCCGAGCTCCATCCGGCGTGCCTTCATGTACTGGTACTCCGGCGAGTCCTCGCCGAACAGTACGTACGGGACTTCTTCGAGCTTGTCGTCCGCCACCCGGATCTGGAACCGGTCGCGCATCAGCCGCATCGACTCCAGCGACATCTTCTTCTGCTGGTGCGTGATGTTCTGCGCCTCGCCGGACTCGCCCATGCCGAAGCCCTTGATCGTCTTGGCGAGGATCACCGTCGGCTGGCCCTTGTGGTGGTTGGCCATGTGGAACGCCGCGTAGACCTTGTGCGAGTCGAGGCCGCCGCGGTTGAGGTGCCAGATCTCGTCGTCGGACCAGTCGGCGACCAGCGCCTTCAGCTCCGGCGTGTTGAAGAAGTGCTCACGGACGTAGGCGCCATCCTTGCTCTTGAACGTCTGGTACTCGCCGTCGACGCATTCCATCATCCGCCGCATCAGGATGCCCTGCTTGTCGCGTGCGAGCAGCGCGTCCCAGCCGGTGCCCCAGATCACCTTGATGACGTTCCAGCCGGCACCGCGGAAGTCGCTCTCGAGCTCCTGGATGATCTTGCCGTTGCCGCGGACCGGACCGTCGAGCCGCTGCAGGTTGCAGTTGACGACATAGATCAGGTTGTCGAGCCTCTCGCGGCCGGCCATCCCGATCGCGCCCATCGACTCCGGCTCGTCCATCTCGCCGTCGCCCATGAACGCCCACACCTTGCGGCCTTCGGTCTGCGCGAGCCCGCGGTCCTGCAGGTACTTCATGAATCGCGCCTGGTAGATCGCCATCAGCGGGCCGAGGCCCATCGACACCGTCGGAAACTGCCAGAAGTCCGGCATCAGCCACGGATGCGGGTACGACGAGATGCCCTTGCCGCCGACCTCCTGCCGGAAATTGTCCATCTGCTCGCGGGTCAGCCGCCCGAGCATGAACGCCCGCGCGTAGACGCCCGGCGCCGAATGGCCCTGGACGAACACCAGGTCGCCGCCGTGGGTGTCCGACGGCGCATGCCAGAAATGGTTGTAGCCGACGTCGTACAACGTCGCCGCCGACGCGAAGCTCGCGATGTGGCCGCCTACGTTGGTGTCCTTGTTCGCCCGCACGACCATCGCCATCGCATTCCAGCGGACGTGGTTGCGGATCCGCTCCTCGATCGTCTGGTCGCCGGGCAGGTGCACCTGCTTGTCGACCGGGATCGTGTTGATGTACGCGGTGTTCGCCGAGAACGGCAGGTACGCGCCGGACCGGCGCGCCTTGTCGATCAGTTGCTCGATCAGGAAGTGGGCGCGGTCGGGGCCCTCCTGGGCGAGCACGCCTTCGAGCGCGTCCAGCCATTCCCGCGTCTCCTGCGGGTCGTGGTCGGGGGGCATTTCCATCGGGCTCATCGGGCTCCTCCTGCGTGGTGACGCGGTCGTCGCGTTGTGTCGCGGTCGCCGTCGTCGAACGCACGATTGTAGGCGTGGGCTGTCGCAGCCGCATCGTTGCGCTGCGGCGGCGTCCTGCCACGCGCTTCGGGACCGGCGTGCGGACGTCAGCGCCGGCGCGATGGTATCAACTTTTGGAAATCATTTCCAAAACGGGCGTTTGAACGGTGTTCGGCAGGGCAGCAGGCCGTTGGCGGAAAAAATGTGAGCAATCACTCCCTGCTAAAGCATTGACTTTGCTTGAAATGTAAGAAGCGGTTGGAATCGCCACCGAACGCCACGACGCCCGCCGCGAACGGTCGTCGGCGCGACGAGCCGCAGCTACCGGGAGCGTGCCAGCAGCGCCAGCCCGCAGAGCAGGCTGGCGGTGCCGAATGCCGCAAATCCGACGCGATAACTGCCGGTCAGCGCGGACAGCAGCGCGAACGTCGACGGCCCGATCACCACGCCCGAAAAGGTGACGAACCCGGAGGCGCCGGTGATCGCGCCTGCCTTCCCGGCCGGCGCGTGGCGCGCCACTTCGGCGAGCTGGACGCCGTTCCAGCCGATCGCCGTCGCGCCGAACAGCGCGCACACCGCCATCTGCGCCGATGCCGGCCACGCCGGCCCGAAGCCCGCGGTCGCGAACGCGCAACCGCCGGCGACGAGCCCGAGCAGCCCCAGCAGCGTCCGCGGCCGGACGTAGTGATCGGCGACGCCGCCCCACGTGACCCGCCCGACGATGCCGCCGAGGTTCGCAACGGTGAGCGCCAGCCCCGCGCCCACCAGCGAGAACCCCAGCGTCTCGGTCAGGTACACGACGAGAAAGCTCATCAGGCAGACCTGGGTGGCGGCGTAGACGAAACCGACCAGCGACAGCTCGACCAGCGCCGGCGCGCCGAGCAACAGCTTCAGCGGCCGGAACATCGCTGCCAGCGACAGGGGTCGCGCGGCATGGAGGTCGGTGTCGAGCGCTGCGCGCGTCGGCTGCGAAATCACGGCAATGACGATTCCCGCGACGACGATGGCGACGAACGCACCGCGCCAGCCGATCCCGAGCGCCATTCCCGGCAGCACGGCGCCGGCGAGCGCGGCGCCGGCCGGCACGCCGGTCTGCTTGATCGAGAAGGTCAGCGCCATCCGTCCGGGCGGCGCGGTGCGCGCGAGCACGTGCGACGACGCCGGCGTGATCGCGCCGTAGCCCAGCCCGAGGACGAGCGGCGCGGCGGCGACCAGCGCGACGTAACCCGCCGGCGCCGACGCCACCGCCGGCACGATGGCGACGCCGACGGCGCACAGCAGGACGCACACCTGCGACACGCGGATCGCGCCGAAGCGCTCGATGAACCCGCCCGACGCGAGGCTTGCCACCATCGATCCCGCGTAGACGAGGCCGACGAATACGCCGACGAGCTTCGGCGCCACGCCGAGGTCGGGGCCGATCACAGGCGCGAGCACGGCCGTCGCCGTCGCCGCCAGCGACGTGTAGAGCTGGATCGCCAGCGTGACGACGAGCGCGATCGTCGCGGTCCGCGCCGCGCCGCGCTCGTCGCCCGTCATTTCAGTGCCGGCGGGATCAGCGTCCGCGCTTCGGTGACGATGGCGTCGACGGTGAGGTCGTGCGGCGCCGCCGGCACGCGGTCGACGATCTGCAGGTCGAACGCGCCGGCGACGCGCGCGGCGTCCGCCGGCACCAGCGGGAGCAGGCGGTCGTAGTAGCCGCCGCCGTAGCCGAGGCGGCGGCCCACGGCGTCGAAGGCGACGCCGGGCACCAGCACCCAGTCGATCGAGGCAATCGCGACCGGCGCGCAATGCCGGTGCGGCTCGGGAATGCCCTGGAATCCGGGGCTGACGTCGGCCGCCGGATCGGTCACCGCAAACAGGTCGAGCATCCGGGTAGCGGCGTTCACGCGGGGGACGGCGACGACCTTGCCGGCGGCCAGCGCCGCCCGCACCAGCGGCAGCGTGTCCCATTCGCTGCGGAAGGCGAACGTCAGCAGCACCGCGCGCGCACCGGCGAACGACGGCAGCGCCGCCAGGCGATCGGCGATCGTCTGCGCGGCGGTGGCGCGGAATTCGGTGGACAGCGCGTCGCGCGCAACGAGCACCTGGCGCCGGACGGCGAGCTTGGCTGCCCGCAGCGCCGCGCCGCGGGGCGGATCGTGATCGCGGTCCGTCGCGTGCGCCATGGCTCGATGGTAACGCAACCGCCAGCGGCGATGATCGCCGACGGCCCGCGGACGCCGGGGTCCTGCGTCTATAATCACGCCCTCCGTCCGCACGCCGCCGCCATGAACCACAATCATCAGGTGTACCGGGATCGCCGCAGCGCGCTGCTGGCGCAGATGCGCGCCCAGACCGGCGGCGGCCTCGCGCTCGTGCCCACGGCGCCCGAGGTCGCGCGCAACCGCGATTCGATGTTCCCGTACCGCCACGACAGCTATTTTTATTACCTGTCGGGCTTCCCGGAGCCGGAGGCGGTGGTTGCGCTCGTCGCCGGCGCCGACGGCGACCGCCAGATCCTGTTCTGCCGCGAGAAGGACGAGGAGCGCGAGATCTGGGATGGCTTCCGCTACGGTCCCGACGCCGCGCGCGAAATCTTCGGCTTCGACGACGCCCATCCGATCGCCGATCTCGACAAGCTCATGCCCGACTTCGCCGCCGATCGGCCGGCGCTCTACACGCCGCTCGGCCTGCTGCCGGCATGGGACAAGAAGGTCACCGATCTCCTCAACGAGGTGCGCAGCCGCGCCCGCACCGGCGTCGCCCCGCCCGGAGAGATCGTCGACGTGAGGCAGCCGCTGGACGCGCAGCGCCTGGTCAAGGACGCGCACGAACTGTCACTGATGCGGCGTGCCGCGCAGATCTCGTCGGCGGCGCACCGGCGCGCGATGGACCGGACGCGGCCCGGCTGGCACGAGTACCAGGTCGAGGCCGAACTCGCGCACGAGTTCCTGGCCGCAGGCGCGCAGGCGGTCGCCTACTCGTCGATCGTCGCCGGCGGCCCCAACGCCTGCGTGCTGCATTACCGCGACAACAACCGGCAGCTCCAGGACGGCGAGTTGCTGCTGATCGACGCCGGGTGCGAGTACCAGAGCTACGCGTCGGACATCACGCGCACGTTCCCGGTCAATGGCCGCTTCACCGGCCCGCAGAAGGCCGTCTACGAGTTGGTGCTGGCGACACAGCTCACGTGCATCGACGCGGTGAAGCCCGGCGTCGACTTCCACGACTACCACAAGGTCGCCGAGCGGGTGCTGGCGCAGGGATTCATCGATCTCGGGCTGTGCAAGGGCACGCTGGACGAGGTGCTCGAGAACGGCAGCTACAAGCAGTTCTACATGCACCGCGCCGGCCACTGGCTCGGCATGGACGTCCATGACGCAGGCCTTTATCAGGTTAAGGGCGCGTCGCAGAAGCTGGTGCCGGGGATGACGCTGACGGTCGAGCCCGGCGCGTATATCCGCCGCGCCGACAACGTGCCCGAGGAATTCTGGGACATCGGCGTGCGGATCGAGGACGACGTCGTCGTCACCGCGACCGGCTGCGAGAACCTCACCGCCGCCGCGCCCAAGAGCGTTGCCGACGTCGAGGCGGCCTGCCGGCGCTAGTCGATGCTGCACGACGTCGCCATCGTCGGCGCCGGTCCGGTGGGCGCGACGCTCGCACTGGCGCTTGCCGACGGTGATCTCGATGTCGTCGTGCTCGACGCGCGCGCGGCAGGAGAGACGCTGCGCGGCGACCGCTCGCTCGCGCTATCGCATGGGTCGCGGCTCGTCCTCGAGCGGCTCGGCGTCTGGAGCGAGCTCGCGGCAACGACGGACGCGGTCACGCCGATCGCAACGATCGACATCTCGCAGGCCTGCGGCTTCGGCCGCGCGACGCTGGACGCGGCGGAGCAGGGGCTGCCGGCGCTGGGCTACGTCGTCAGCTACCGCGCGTTGCAGGCGGCGCTCGACCGCGCCCTCGCGCGGACGCGAACGACCGTCCGCCACAGCGCGACCGTCACTGCGGTCGGCGGCACGCCGGCGTACGCGGCGGTCGACGTCGACGGCGGCGAGACGGTGCTGGCGCGTCTGGCCGCGATCGCCGACGGCACCGGCGCGGCGATCGCGGGCAAGATCCGGGAACGGCACGACTACGATCAGGTTGCGCTGCTCGCCAGGCTGTGGCGCAGCGCGCCGCACCGGGGGATCGCGTACGAGCGTTTCACGCCGGAAGGCCCGGTGGCGCTGCTGCCCGAGGGCGACCATTACGGGCTGGTGTGGACGGCGACGCCCGCGCGTGCGCAGGAGCTCCTCGCGCTGGACGACGCGGAATTCCTCGCGGCACTGGCGCGGCATTTCGGCGCAGGTGCCGGGCGCTTCGACCGTGTCGCCGATCGCCGGACATTCCCGCTGGCGCTCGAGTATCTGCACGACCCGACCGGCACGCGCTCGGTCGCGCTCGGCAATGCGGCGCAGACGCTCCACCCCGTGGCCGGTCAGGGGTTCAACGTCGGGCTGCGCGACGCGCACGAGCTGGCGCAGGCCATCCACGACACGCCGGTCGACGCGATCGGCGACCGGCCTATGCTCGCGCGCTACGCCGGCGCGCGCCGGCCCGACCGGATGGCCGGTGTCGCGTTCACGCACGGCCTCGTCGGGCTGTTCGGCAACGATCTGCCGTTCGTGCGCTGGCCGCGCGGGCTCGCGCTGACGCTGCTCGACGCAGTGCCGCCGGTCAAGCGTGCGTTCACGCGCGCGATGCTGTTCGGGCTGCGCTAGAACGACCGGCTTCGCGCGCCCGCATCGGCGGTCGCTCTGCGGCGGCGCGTCGATGCGCTGCGCCAAATACGTGCAGTGATCGCCGAATCGACCGTCGGCGGCGGCGCGCCGGCCCGCGCGAAATCTTGCCGCAGCGCAGATTTCCATTCCGCCAAAACCGGTATAATTTGCTCCCCTCGCTGCATTTGCAAACCTCACTTTTCCGCTTCCCGATCGTGCACATCGGACCTTACGCACTGCCGAACAACCTGGTCGTCGCGCCGATGGCGGGCGTCACCGACCGGCCGTTCCGCCAGCTCTGCAAGCGGCTGGGTGCGGGGTACGCGGTGTCCGAGATGGTGGCGTCGAATCCGAAGTTACGCGGCACCGACAAGTCGCGCCGTCGCACCGATCACGCAGGCGAGGTGGCGCCGATCTCCGTGCAGATCGCCGGCGCCGATCCTTTGCTGATGGCCGACGCCGCCCGATACAACGTCGACCGCGGCGCACAGATCGTCGACATCAACATGGGCTGTCCGGCGAAGAAAGTCTGCAACGTCGCCGCCGGCTCGGCGCTGCTCGGCAACGAGCCGCTCGTCGCCGCGATCCTTGCCGCCGTGGTGCGCGCGGTGGACGTTCCGGTCACGCTCAAGATCCGCACCGGCCCGCGCCCCGACGACCGCAACGCGGTGCGGATCGCCCGCCTCGCCGAGGACGCCGGCGTCGTCGCGCTCGCCGTCCATGGCCGCACCCGGGCCTGCGCGTTCGTCGGCGCGGCCGAGTACGAGACGATTCGCGCGGTGAAGGCGGCGGTCGCGATACCGGTGATCGCCAACGGCGACATCGCCACACCCGAACAGGCGCGGCGCGTGCTTGCGCAAACCGGCGCCGACGCGATCATGATCGGACGTGCGGCGCAGGGCCGGCCGTGGATCTTCCGCGAGATCGGCCATTTCCTCGACCACGGCACCCTGCTGCCGCCGCCGACGGTCGAGGAGGCGCGCGCGCTGATCGTCGACCATCTGGCCGACCACTACGCGTTCTACGGCGACGACGCCGGCGTGCGCATCGCGCGCAAGCATCTCGGCTGGTACACGCAGGATCTCGCGGGGGCCGACGCATTCCGGCGCGAAGTCAACGCGGTGACGACGACGGCCGCGCAACTGGCCGCGGTCCACCGCCATTTCGACCGCCTTGCGGAAGCCGGCGCGCGACTCGACTACCGCCGGCCGCAGGCGGAGGTCGTCGACGCCCGTACCGCGTTCGGCGCACCACGACAGGAATCGCTACGGGGTGGGGAGGCCCTGGCCGCGTGAGAAAGACGATCCGCATCAACGGCAACAACGAAATCGGCAAGACCGTCGAGAAGTCGCTCGACGAGTATTTCCGCAAGCTCGACGGCGAGCCGCCGCACGGCATCTACGACATGGTGATCAACCACGTCGAGCGGGCGCTTATCGCCTCGGTGATGGAGCGCGCCGGCGGCAACCAGACGCAGGCGGCGGACATGCTGGGGATGAACCGCAACACGTTGCGGACCAAGCTCTCCAAGTACGGCATCCGCTGACCGACGGCGCCGCTGCCGTCCTGGTTCCCCGCATGCCCGCGCCGATCGCCCAAGCGCTGCTCTCGGTCTCCGACAAGACCGGCGTCGTCGACTTCGCGCGCGCGCTTTCCCGCCTCGGCGTGCGGCTGCTGTCGACCGGCGGCACCGCGAAAGCGCTCGCCGCCGCCGGCCTGCCGGTCACCGAGATCGGCGACTACACCGGCTTTCCCGAGATGCTCGACGGCCGCGTCAAGACGCTGCACCCGAAGGTCCACGGCGGCATCCTCGCCCGGCGCGACCTCCCCGCGCACGTCGCGGCGCTCGAGCAGCACGGCATCCCGCCGATCGACCTCGTCGTCGTCAACCTGTACCCGTTCCGCGAGACGGTGGCGAAGCCGGGCTGCACGCTCGACGACGCGATCGAGAACATCGATATCGGCGGCCCGACGATGGTGCGCGCCGCGGCCAAGAACTGGCAGCACGTCGGCATTGTCGTCGACCCGGCCGACTACGGCGCGCTCGTCGCCGAGCTCGAGGCGAACGGCCGGGCGCTGACGACGGAAACCAAATTCGCGCTGGCGCGGAAAGCGTATTCGCACACCGCCGCCTACGACGGCGCGATCTCGAACTGGTTGACCGCCCGCGGCCCCGACGGCGCGGCCGCGGCATTCCCCGACTGGTTCAACCTGCAGGTGGAAAAGGTGCAGGACCTGCGCTACGGCGAGAACCCGCACCAGCAGGCGGCGTTCTACCGCGAAGCGAAGCCCTCGCCGGGGACGATCGCGACGTACCGGCAGCTTCAGGGCAAGGAGCTGTCGTACAACAACATCGCCGACAGCGACGCCGCGTGGGAATGCGTGAAGTCGTTCACCGCGGCTGACGGCGCCGCCGCCTGCGTGATCGTCAAGCACGCCAATCCCTGCGGCGTGGCGGTCGCCGCGTCGCCGCTCGATGCGTATCGGAAGGCGTTCGCCACTGACCCGGTGTCGGCGTTCGGCGGCATCATCGCGTTCAACCGCCCCGTCGACGCCCCCACGCTCGAGGCCGTCTCGGCGCAGTTCCTCGAAGTGCTGATCGCGCCGGCCTACACCGCCGACGCGCTTGCCGTGATCGCGCAGAAGAAGAACGTCCGCGTGCTCGAAGTCCTGTTGCCGCAGCAGGCGCCGCCGCCGCAGGCCGACTTCAAGCGCGTCGGCGGCGGATTGCTCGTGCAGACGGCCGACGTGCGCAACGTCGGCGCGTCCGAGCTGAAGCGGGTCACGAAGAAGGCGCCGACGGCGGCACAGTTGACAGACCTGCTGTTCGCGTGGCGCGTCGCCAAGTATGTGAAGTCTAATGCGATAGTCTACTGCGCCAGCGGCCAGACGCTGGGAATCGGCGCCGGCCAGATGAGCCGCGTCGACTCGACACGGATAGCGGCGATGAAGGCGGCCAACGCCAACCTGTCGCTCGCCGGCTCGGTCGTCGCCTCCGACGCGTTCTTCCCGTTCCGCGACGGCCTCGACGTCGTCGCCGACAACGGCGCCGTTGCGGTGATCCAGCCGGGCGGCAGCATGCGTGACGACGAGGTGATCGCGGCCGCCGACGAGCGCGGCATCGCGATGGTCTTCACCGGCGTCCGGCACTTCCGGCACTGACCTGCGATGGCGGCAGTTCGCATGCAGGGACTGGGGATCGCCGTGCGCGTGGCGGCGGTGGCATTCGGCCTCGGCTTGTCCGCGTCGGCCCAAGCGTTGGGCTGCACCGACCTCTGGGACTGGCTCAACAGCGGGTGCCGGCGCGTCGCCGACACCTACAAGAGCGGTAGCAACGAACTGCTGGTGTCCGGATATGCCTGGCACGTCCCCGCCACCTGGACACCCGAGGCGCGCGCCGCGGAGAACGAGTACGCGTGGGGCGGCGGCTGGGGCCGGACCACCGAACGCGACAACGGCGATACCGACACCGTCTTCTTCCTGGTGTTCAGCGACTCGCATCGGGAGCCCGAATTCAATCTCGGTTACGCGTGGTCGACGTACTGGGGCAAGCGGAGCGGCATCCAGCCCGGTCTCGGCTACACGCTGATGATCATCCAGCGGCCGGACATCGCGAGCGGCGTGCCGGTCCCGGTGATCCTGCCGCTGTTCTCGCTCCGCTGGGGTAAGGCGACGCTGGTGTCGACGTTCATCCCGACGCTGAACGGCGGCATCAACCACGGCAGCATCCTCTACGTCTTCGGCCGGATCGCGATCGACTGAGCGGCGCGCGATGAACGTCCTCGTCATCGGCAGCGGCGGCCGCGAGCACGCGCTGGCGTGGAAGCTCGCGCAGTCGCCGCGGGCGGCGAAGGTGTACGTCGCCCCCGGCAACGCCGGCACCGCGCGCGAGCCCGACCTCAACAACGTCGACGTCACGGCGATCCCCGAGCTGGTCGCGTTCGCGCGCGAGCGGCAGGTGGCGCTGACCGTCGTCGGCCCCGAGGCGCCGCTGGCGGCGGGCGTGGTCGACGCGTTCCGCGCCGCGGGGCTGCCGATCTTCGGGCCCACGCAGGCCGCGGCGCAGCTCGAAAGCTCGAAGGACTACGCGAAGGCGTTCATGGCGCGGTACGGGATCCCGACGGCCGCGTCGCGGACCTTCACCGATGCGGGCGAGGCGCGCGCCTACGTCAGCGAGCGCGGCGCGCCAATCGTCGTCAAGGCCGACGGCCTCGCCGCCGGCAAGGGTGTCGTCGTCGCGGCGACCGTCACCGAGGCGCACGCGGCGATCGACGCGATGCTCGTCGGCAACACGATGGGCGAGGCAGGTGCGCGCGTCGTCGTCGAGGATTTCCTCGCCGGCGAGGAGGCAAGCTTCATCGTGATGGTCGACGGGCGCCACGTGCTGCCGCTGGCGTCGAGCCAGGACCACAAACGGCTGAACGACGGCGACCGGGGCCCGAACACCGGTGGCATGGGCGCGTACTCGCCGGCGCCGGTCGTCACGCCCGAGATGCACGCGCGGATCATGCGCGAGGTCATCCTGCCGACGGTCGCCGGCATGACCGCCGACGGCATTCCGTACACCGGCTTCCTCTACGCCGGCGTGATGATCGACGACGCCGGCACGCCGAAGGTGCTGGAGTTCAACTGCCGGATGGGCGACCCCGAGACGCAGCCGATCATCGTGCGGCTGAAGTCGGACCTGATCGACCTCCTCCTTCATGCGGTCGCCGGCACGCTCGACCGTGTCGAGGCCGAGTGGGACCGCCGCGCGGCGCTGGGCGTCGTGGTGGCCGCGCACGGCTACCCCGACGCTCCGCGCAAGGGCGACCCGATCGATGGCCTCGATCGCGTGACGCCCGACGCCCATCCGGACTGCAAGGTGTTTCATGCCGGCACCGCGGTCGACGCGGGAAGGGTGGTCGTCAGCGGCGGCCGCGTGCTGTGCGTGACGGCGCTCGGCGATTCGGTGCGGCAGGCGCAGCGCAGTGCCTACGCCGCGATCGCCGAGATCCGTTTCGACGGCATGCAGTACCGGACCGACATCGGGCACCGGGCGCTCGCGCCGCGCCGCGGTTGACCCGCCGGGTTGCGGCGCACGGCGCGCGGGCGGTAGCATCCACGATGCCGGCGGTCCCGGCACTTCCTTCTCCGCTGCCATGAACATCACCGCGCCCCGCGATTACTTCCTCGACCTGCAGGCACGGGTCGTCGCCGGTCTCGAGGTGATTGACGGCCGCCCGTTCCGCCGCGACGAGTGGGTGCGCCCCGAAGGCGGGGGCGGCGTGTCGCGGCTGCTCGAGGAAGGCAACGTGTTCGAGCGCGGCGGCGTCAACTTCTCGCACGTGAAGGGCGAGAAGCTGCCGCCGTCGGCGACCGCGACGCGTCCGGGCATCGCCGGCCGGGCGTGGGAGGCGATGGGCGTGTCGCTGGTGCTGCATCCGCGCAATCCGTACGTGCCGACGGTCCATCTGAACGTCCGGATGTTCGTCGCCCACGCACCCGCCGCGCCGGCCGACGACGTGTGGTGGTTCGGCGGCGGGATGGACCTGACGCCGTACTATCCGTTCGCCGAGGACGCCGTCCATTTCCACCGCGCGTGCCGCGATGCGCTCGCCCCGTTCGGCGCCGACGTCCACGCGAGATACAAGCGCTGGTGCGACGAGTACTTCTACCTCAGGCACCGGAAGGAGCCGCGCGGCGTCGGCGGCATCTTCTACGACGATCTCAACGACGGCGGGTTCGACCGCTGCTTCGCGTTGACGAAGGGCGTCGGCGACCGCTTCGTCGATGCGTATGCGCCGATCGTGGCTCGGCGCAGGGATCTCGCGTACGGCGAACGCGAGCGCGATTTCCAGGCGTACCGCCGCGGCCGCTACGTCGAGTTCAACCTGGTGTGGGACCGCGGCACGCTGTTCGGCCTGCAGTCGAACGGGCGCACCGAGGCGATCCTGATGTCGCTGCCGCCGGTGGTGAAGTGGCGCTACGACTGGAAGCCGGAGTCGGGGACGCCGGAGGCGCGCCTGTACACGGATTTCCTCGTCGCGAAGGATTGGCTCGAATGAGCGGGACACCCGCGCGAGCGGAGCGAAGCCAAGGAGCGGAGCTCGCGGCCGCGAGCGCGAGTGGCGGCCGACAGCGCGGCGGTCCAATGTTCGAAATTCGGTGCGGAGGCCGCGGATGAAGGCGCCAAATGCGCACGACGCCCATCTCGTCGAGACACGGGTGTCGTCGGAGCAGGTGTATCGCGGCAAGCTGCTCGACGTCCGTCGCGACGTCGTGCGGCTGCCCGACGGCAAGACGGCGACGCGCGAGTACATCGTCCATCCGGGCGCGGTGCTGGTGGTGCCCGTGCTGGACGACGGCCGGCTCGTCGTCGAGCGGCAGTTCCGGTATCCGCTCGGCTGCGTGATGCTCGAGTTTCCGGCCGGCAAGATCGACCCCGGCGAGTCGCCGCTCGTGACCGGGAAGCGTGAGCTGATGGAGGAGGCCGGCTACACGGCCGCGACATGGACGCCGCTCGGCCGCGTCCACACCGTCGTCTCGTACTCGACCGAGGCGATCGAGTTCTTCGTCGCCGAAGGGCTTTCGCACGAAGGCGCGAAGCTCGACGACGGCGAATTCCTCGAAATCGACGAGATGAGCGTCGACGCCATGCTCGCCGCGCTCGACCGCGGCGAAAT
Source organism: Betaproteobacteria bacterium (assembly GCA_040007035.1). Lineage (GTDB taxonomy): Bacteria > Pseudomonadota > Gammaproteobacteria > Burkholderiales > Casimicrobiaceae > CAIWHR01. The sequence goes on from JBDTVU010000008.1 coordinate 15,092, forward strand.
CACCGACGTGAAGACAGTCGCGGCGCTGCTGATGTACGTCCGGCGGCGCGGCCGCTGAGGCGATGATCGCGCGCCGCCTCGTCATTCGCGGTCGTGTGCAGGGCGTGGGCTACCGATACGCGATGATCGCGGCGGCCGAAGCGCGCGATGTGGCAGGCTGGGTGCGCAACCGGCGTGACGGCAGCGTCGACGCTCTGGTGCAGGGCGCGCCCGCAGCGGTCGAGTCGATCGTCGGTTGGTGCCGTCGCGGCCCCGCGGACGCAGAGGTTACCGCCGTCGAGGTCGTCGAGGCGGCGGTGGAGCCTCACGCCGTATTTGCGACGCGGCCGACCGCCTGAGCCCTCACGTCAGCCCGGCGCGTCGCGCACGCCAAAGATGTCCTTCCACGCCGCGTAGCCGGCGGTCGCCAGCAGCGGCAGCGCGAGCAGCAGGCCGAGGCCCATCGTCGCCGCGCCGAGTCCGACCAGCACCAGCGCCGCCGCGGCGTAGGCGAGCAGCGGCAGCGTGTTCAGGCCGAAGGCGGCGAAGCTCGCGCGGAATGCCTCGGCAGGCGGGGCGCGCTCCAGCAGCGCGTGGAACGGAACGAACGCGACCGGCAACGACGAGAGGATGCCGAGCGCGACCATGCCGACGATCGCCGGGGTCGACAGTTCGTTCCCGTCGCCTGGCGCGAGCAGGTTGACGTCGGCGACGAACCACGCGGCGAGCGCCTCGCCGGCGAACGCGACCAGGTTTGCCGCGACGATCGCGACCATCGCACGGATCGGCGCGCCGAACGCCGCGACGGCGTGCTTGAGCGACGGCGCGTTCCCCCGGTCGGCCGCGGCGGCGGCGAACGCCAATCCGCCGGCGACGAGCGGCGAGACGATCTGGGCGAGGATCGGCCCGACCTCCGGCAGCGCGGTCGTCGCGAGCTCCGCCGCGATCGTGCAAAACCCCAGCCCGATCCACGTCGCCGGCGCGCGCCTGAACAGCCGCATCCCCTCCTCGAACCACGCGAACGCGTGCTGCCACGGCACGGCGCGCGCGTGGAGGTGCAGCGTCGCCGGCGGCGGTGGCAGCAGCGGCGAGCCTTCGGGCGGAGGCGGAGGAACGGAGTCGGTCATGCGCGCGGCCGCGGGTCAGATCGCGGGTCAGGCCGCGGTCTCGCCGAGGTACGCGGCGCGCACAGCCGGATCGTGCAGCAGCGTCTTCGCATCACCGGAGAGCGTGATCGCGCCCGACTCCATCACGTAGCCGCGGTGGCTGACCTCGAGCGCGAGCCTGGCGTTCTGCTCGATCAGCAGGATGGTGACGCCTTCCTTCGCCACGGTCAGCACCGTTTCGAACACCTTCTGCACCATCAGCGGCGCCAGGCCCATCGACGGCTCGTCCAGCAGCAGCAGGTTCGGCCTCGACATCAGCGACCGGCCCATCGCCAGCATCTGCTGCTCGCCGCCGGACAGCGTGCCGGCGGTCTGCCGGCGGCGTTCCTTCAGCCGCGGGAACAGCGCGAACACCCGTTCGACGTCGGCGGCGACGCCCGCGCGGTCGTGGCGGATGTAACCGCCCATCGCGAGGTTCTCTTCGATCGTCAGCGCGCCGAAAACGCCGCGGCCCTCGGGGACCATCGCCAGGCCCTTGCGCACCAGCTCGAACGCTGGCCGCCCGGTGATCTCCTCGCCGGCGTAACGGATCGACCCGCGCTTGACCGGCTGCAGCCCGCAGATGCCCTTCAGCGTCGTCGTCTTGCCCGCGCCGTTGGCCCCGATCAGGCAGACGAGTTCACCCTTGTCGACGTGGAGGTCGATGCCCTTGACGGCGTGGATGCCCCCGTAGGCAACCTCGAGTTTCGACAGCACGAGCAGCGGACCGGCGTGGGCGACAGCCATCTATGCCGCTCCTTTCAGATTCAGCGTCACGTCGCCGCCGAGGTACGCGGCGATGACCTTCGGGTCCTGCTGCACTTCGGCGGCGCTGCCTTCGGCGATCTTCTTGCCGTAGTCGAGGACCAGCACGCGATCGCAGACGCTCATCACCAGCTTCATGTCGTGCTCGATCAGCAGGATCGTCGTGCCGTCGCGGCGGATGTCGTCGAGCAGTCCCTTGAGTGCCGTCGTCTCGGTGGCGTTCATTCCGGCTGCGGGCTCGTCGAGCGCCAGCAGCTTCGGCTCGGTCGCCAGCGCGCGGGCGATCTCGAGCCGGCGCTGGTCGCCGTACGCGAGGTGCTTGGCGAGGTCGTTCGCGCGCTTGTGGACGCCGACGTACTCGAGCAGCTCGTACGCACGCTTCTCGATCGCCCTCTCCTCGGCCCGCGTCTTCGCGTCGCGCAGGACCGCGCCGAGCACGTTGGCGTGGGTGCGGACGTGGCGGCCGATCATCACGTTCTCCAGCGCCGACAGGTTGGCGAACAGCCGGATGTTCTGGAACGTGCGCGCGATGCCGCGCTCGGCGACCTGGTTGGGCTTGAGGCCGATCAGCGGCAGCCCGTCGAACGTGAACTCGCCGCTGTCGGGCGTGTAGATCCCGGTCAGCACGTTGAACAGGCTCGTCTTGCCGGCGCCGTTGGGGCCGATGAGGCCGTAGATCTCGCCGTGGTTGATCGTGAAGCCGACGTCGGACAGCGCCTGGACGCCGCCGAAGCGCTTGCTGATGCCCTGCGTCTTGAGCAGCGCGAGATGGTGGTCGGTCATGTCCGCGCCGTGCCGTTCATCGCACCGTCTCCAGCTCGCGCTTGCGCAGCGCCGACGGCAGGATGCCGGCCGGGCGGAACAGCATCATCAGCACCAGCGCGAGGCCGAAGAGAAGCATCCGGATCACTTCGGGCTCGATCAGCATCCGCCCGAACACCGCGCGCTGCACCGGCTCGACGGTGTAGCGCAGCACCTCGGGCACGAACGACAGCAGCACCGCGCCCAGGATGACGCCGAAGATGTTGCCCATGCCGCCCAGCACCACCATCGACAGCACCATCACCGACTCGACCAGCACAAAGCTCTCCGGACTGATGAAGCCCTGCGTCGCCGCGAAGATCCCGCCCGACACGCCGCCGAACGACGCGCCCATCGCGAACGCCAGCAGCTTCATGTTGCGGGTGTTGATGCCCATCGCGCGCGCTGCGACCTCATCTTCGCGGATCGCCTCCCATGCTCGGCCGATTCGCGAGTTCTGCAGCCGCAGGTTGATCACGACGATGGCGATCACGACGACGACCAGCAGGTAGTAGTACTTGACCGGCCCGGTGAAATGGAGCCCGGCGATCGTCTCGTTCTGCGCGAAGCTGAAGTCGCCGATCCGGAACGGGTCGATCAGCGTGATCCCCTGCGGGCCGTTGGTCAGGTTGACTGGCTGCGACAGGTTGTTGAGGAAGATCCGGATGATCTCGCCGAAGCCCAGCGTGACGATCGCCAGGTAGTCGCCGCGAAGCTTCAGCGTCGGCGCACCCAGCAGCACCCCGAACATGCAGGCGACCGCGGCGCCGATCGGCAGGATCAGCCAGAACGGCAGGTGCAGGTTGAAGTGCGGGCTTGCCAGCACCGCGTAGGTGTAGGCGCCCACCGCGTAAAACGCGATGTAGCCGAGGTCGAGCAGGCCGGCGAAACCGACGACGATGTTGAGGCCGAGCGACAGCAGCACGAACAGGATCGCGAGGTTGGTGATCCGCACCCACGCGGTGCCGATCTGGGTCAGCGCGAACGGCAGCACGACGAGCGCGACGGCGATCAGCACGATCCCGATCCACGCCGTCCGCGGGTTCTTCTTGCGGTCGAGGAGCGCGTGCACGGGGGCCGTCCTACGCGCGGTCGCTGACGCGCTCGCCCAGCAGGCCCGAAGGCCGGAAGATGAGCACCGCGATCAGCACCAGGAACGCGAAAACGTCCTGGTAGTTGGAGCCGAACAGCGTGAGGTTGGGATCGTTCACGCAGCGTTCGGCGATGGCGTCCGACCAGCTCGAGAGCTGGCAGAGATTGGTGAGGTCGCCGACGTAGCCGGCGCCGAGCGCCTCGATCAGCCCGAGCAGCACCCCGCCCAGCATCGCGCCGGCGAGGTTGCCGATCCCGCCGAGGACGGCCGCGGAGAACGCCTTGAGGCCGAGGATGAACCCCATCTGGTACTGGGCGATGCCGTAGTACGTGCCGACCATGACGCCGGCGACGGCGGCCAGCGCGGCGCCGATGACGAAGGTCAGTGCGATCACCGTGTTGATGTTGATGCCCATCAGCCCCGCGACCTGCTGGTTCTGCGACGTCGCACGCATCGCGATGCCGAGCTTGGTCCGGTAGACGAGGCCGAGCAGGCCCGCCATCATCAGCACCGACGCCGCGATGATGACGACCTGCACGTTGGTGATCGTGGCGCCGTCCGGCGTGTCGGTGATGTGGTACGGGACGACGGTGATGACCTGCGGGAACGGCACCGGGTTGCGGCTCCAGATGATCATCGCGAGGTGCTGGAGGACGATCGACAGCCCGATCGCTGTGATCAGCGGCGCCAGGCGAGGCGCGGTGCGCAGCGGGCGGTAGGCGACGCGCTCCAGCGTGTAGCCGACGCCCATGCAGACCGGGATCGCGACCATGACGCCCGCCAGCACGACCACGACCGGCGGCAGCCCGAGCTGGGCGCCGGTGAGCGCGTTGATCACCGAGAACGCGACCATCGCGCCGATCATCACCACCTCGCCGTGGGCGAAGTTGATGAGCTGGATGATCCCGTAGACCATCGTGTAGCCGAGGGCGACGACGGCGTAGACGCTCCCCAGCGTCAGCCCGTTGATGATCTGCTGCAGGAAGATGTCCAACCGCCCTCCTGATGCCCGGCCGGCGGGCCCGGCGGCCCCGCTCTGGCGTCGGGTCCGCCGATTGTGCGGGTCGCCGCCCGCCGCGGCAATCCCCCGCCCGCACCCGCTGCGCTGCCGCGGATGCCGGATGTGAAAACGGCGCCCCGAGGGACGCCGTTTTCGTTGACGCGAGCCCGGTTACTTCTTCGGGGCGTCCTTGGCCGGCGCCATCGCCGGTGCCATTGCCGGCGCTGCCGCCGCCGGGGCGCTGCCGCCGACCTTCGTCGTCTTGCCGGCCTTGATGATCGCGATCGGCTCGACGTTTCCGCCCTTCAGCTGGAAGATCGTCATTTCGGCGTCCTTGCGGTCGCCTTTGGCGTCGAACTCGATGTGGCCGGTCGCGCCGTCGAAGGAGATCGCGGCGACCATCGGCAGATACTTCGCCGGGTCGGTCGAGTCCGCCTTCTGCATCGCGGCGATCAGGATGTTCGCGGCATCGTAGAAGAACGGCGCGTATTGCTTGACTTCGCCGTACTTGGCCTTGAACGCATCCTGGAACCCCTTGGACGCCATCTGCGTCGGGATGCCGGCCTGCGAGCAGATCAGGCCTTCAGCCGCGGGGCCGCCGAGCTTGGTCATTTCGCTGGTGCACGCGCCGTCGCCGAACGCGAAGACGGACTTGATGCCGAGTTCGCGCGCCTGCTTGATCATCGGGCCGCCGGTCGCGTCCATGCCGCCGTAGAAGATGACGTCGGGGTTCTTGCCCTTCATCTTGGTCAGGATCGCCTTGAAATCGGTCGCCTTGTCGTTGGTCTTCTCACGGGCGACCACCGAGACTCCGGCGGCCTTCAGCGTCTTCTCGACCTCGTTGGCGAGGCCCTCGCCGTACGCGGTGGCGTCGTCGGCGATGGCGACCTTCTTCGCTTTCAGTTCGTGGGCGACGTACGCGGCGATGGCGGGACCCTGCTGGTCGTCGCGGCCGACGGTGCGGAACACGACCTTGAAGCCCTGCTCGGTCAGCTTCGGGTTCGTCGCCGAGCCCGAGATCATCGGCAGGCCGGCCTGGTTGTAGACGGCGGATGCGGGAATCGTCACGCCCGAGTTCAGGTGGCCGACCACGCCGGCGACCTTGGCGTCGACGAACTTCTGCGCGATCGTCGGTCCCATCTTCGGGTCGGCCTGGTCGTCTTCGCTCATCATCTCGAACTTGATCGTCTTGCCGCCGATCTTGATCTTCTTCGCGGTGGCTTCGTCGACTGCGAGGTGAACGCCGTTCTCGTCGTCCTTGCCGAGGTGGGCGATGCCGCCGGTCAGCGGGCCGGCATGGCCGATCTTGACGGTGACGGTTTCTTCGGCGGGCGCCTTCGGGGCTTCGGCTTTCTTCGGCTCTTCCTTGCTGCAGCCATAGGCGGTGACGAGCGCGGCCGCGATGAGCGACAGGCCGAGCTTGCGGGCGATGATCATGGAGTTCCTCCGGAATGAAAAGGCGTTGGCCAGTAGGGCAACAGGCAATTATTTGCTCCCGCCCCTGCCGTGTCAATCTCGCCCGCCGGGCGGGCCGGCCGGACCGGCGCCGGTCCGCGCGCCATCCCGGCCGTCCGTCGACCGGGGCGGCGCCCCGTCGCAAGGCACTTGTCCGCGGGGCGCGGGGCGCCTAAGCTGCCGTCGGCCCGAATCCGGACGGCGTCGCCCGCGCATCAAAGGGGGCAGGACGCGGGCATCAGGGCCGGACCGGCGATCCCGGGTCCGGCGGGTACGGATGACAGGTGCGCCGCCCGAGGGTGGCGCCGGCAGGGGGAAGGCATGGCACTGGGGTTGACGCGGCGCCGCGTGATCGGCGGGTTGGTCGTGATCGCGATTCTGGCCGCGATCGGGGGAAGCGTGGCGCTGCGCGCCGCCAAGAAGGGCGACGCCGGCGGCAAGGGCGGCGCGGCCACCCCGGTCACGCTGGAATTCGCGCCTGCCGACGTGGCCCGGGTCGAGGCGAAGCCGCTGTCGCGCTGGCTCCCGGTTTCCGGCGCGCTGCAGCCGGTGCGCCAGGCGACGGTCAAGGCGAAGGTCTCCGGCGACGTCCGCCAGGTCACCGTGCGTGAAGGCGAGGCGGTGACCTCCGGGCAGGTGCTGGCGCGGATCGACACCGCCGACCTCGATGCGAAGCTGATCGAGCGCGTCGGCGCGATGGAGTCGGCGAAAGCGCAGCTCGCGATGGCGGAGAAGACGCGGGCGACCAACCGGGCGCTTCTCAACCAGAGCTTCATCTCGCAGAACGCGTTCGACAATTCGGAGTCGAGCTACAGCGTCTCGCTCGGCACGGTGAAGTCGGCCGAGGCGCAGGTCCAGCTCGCGCGAAACGCGCTGCGCGACGCCGTCGCGTCGTCGCCGCTCGCCGGGGTCGTCGCCAGGCGGCACGTCCAGCCGGGCGAGAAGGTCGCGTTCGACACGCCGCTCGTCACCGTCGTCGATCTGAGCGACCTCGAATTGCAGGCGATGGTGCCGGCGGTCGACGTGCCGGAACTCGCGATCGGGATGTCGGTGGTGCTTGCCATCGACGGCTTCGGCGAGCGCCGCTTCTCCGGACGCATCGAGCGGGTCAATCCGGCGACCGAGGCCGGCACGCGCGCGATCATCGTCTACGTCGGGATCCCCAACGCCGACCGCGCGCTGCGCGGCGGGATGTTCGCCACCGGCCGCATCGCGCTTGCCGCGCAGGCGCCGACGCCGACGCTGCCGCTGACGGCGATCCGGACCGAAGGCGGGCAGTCGTACGTGTGGGCGATCGTCGGCGGCAAGCTGGTCCGCCGCAACGTGCTCCTCGGCCGCCACGACGACGAGGCGGGCCGGGTCGAGATCCGGACCGCGCTGCCGGTCGACCTGCAGATCCTCGCCGCGCGGTTCGACAACCTGAAGGAAGGCCTGCCGGCGCTGGTCAAGGCAGCCGCCGACGACAAGGCGAAAGCGGGCTGACCGGCCGGGCGCCCTGCGCCGCTCGAACGAGGCGACATTCCATGTGGATCACCCGCGTTTCCGTACGCAACCCCGTGTTCGCGACGATGGTCATGGTCGGCATCGCCGTCCTCGGCCTGTTCGCCTACAACCGGCTGCGGGTCGAGCAGATGCCGGACGTCAACCTGCCGTTCGTGCTGGTGCTGACGGCCTACCCCGGCGCGTCGCCCGAGGTGGTCGAGGCCGACGTGACGAAGCCGCTCGAATACGCGATCAACGCCGTGTCCGGCGTCAAGATCATCCGCAGCAACTCGCGCGAAGGCAAGAGCGAGGTGTTCGCCGAGTTCCGGATGTCGACCGACATGTCGAAGGCGATGCAGGACGTTCGCGACAAGATCGCCCAGGTCCGCCCCGGCGTCCCGCGCGACGTGAAGGACCCGCTGGTCGTCCGCGCCGACATGGAGAACCAGCAGCCGGTGGTTTCGCTCGCGGTGCTTTCGCCGACGGTCGACCTGCGCGAGCTGACCTCGCTCACCGACCAGACGATCGTCAAGGGCCTGGAGAACGTGCCGGGCGTCGCCCGGATCGACGTCAACGGCCGGGTGACGCGGCAGATCCTCGTCCAGATCAAGCCGCAGGCGCTGACCGCGCTCGGCGTCGGCGTCGACCAGGTGATCGCCGCGATCCGCGCCGCGAATCAGGACGTCCCGGCGGGCCGGATCACGCGCGGACAGACCGATGCGATCGTCCGCGTCGAAGGCAAGATCAAGGATCCCGCCCAGTTCGCCCGCATCGTCGTCGCGCAGCAGGGCGGCGCCTCGATCTACCTGTCGCAGGTCGCCGACGTCATCGACGGCGAGAAGGAACGGGACTCGATCGCCCGGATCAACGGCCGGCCGTCGATCACGATCGACCTGCAGAAGTCGCAGGACGCGAACATCGTCGAAACCGGCCACGGAATCAAGGAGGCGGTCGAGGCGCTGAAGTTGCGGCTGCCCGCCGACGTGGAGCTGAAACTCGTCAACTCGACCGCCGACGCCGTCGAGGCCAGTGTCGACCGGGTCAAGCAGACGATCGTCGAGGGCGCCCTCCTGACGGTGCTGATTGTGTTCCTGTTCCTGCATAGCTGGCGTAGCACCGTCATCACCGGGCTGACGCTGCCGATCGCCGTGATCGCGACGTTCATCGCCCTCTACGCGTTCGGCTTCACGCTTAATTTCCTGACGCTGATGGCGCTGTCGCTGTGTATCGGCCTCCTCATCGACGACGCGATCGTCGTCCGCGAGAACATCGTCCGCCACCTGGGCCTCGGCAGCGACCACCACACCGCCGCGCTCGAGGGCACCGACGAGATCGGCCTGGCGGTGATGGCGACGACGTTCGCGATCGTCGCCGTGTTCGTCCCGATCGCGTTCATGAGCGGCCTCATCGGGCGCTTCTTCTTCCAGTTCGGGGTGACGGTGACGGTCGCGGTGCTGGTGTCGCTGTTCGTCAGCTTCACGCTCGATCCGATGCTGTCGTCGATCTGGCGCGACCCGCCCGGCTCGCGCTTCCGCCGCGTGCCCTGGCTCGGCGGTTTCATGGAGCGCGTCGAGCGCGGGATCGAGTGGCTCCACGTGACGTATGGCCGGGTGCTCGAGTGGGCGCTCGTGAACCGCGGCAAGGTGCTGCTGATCGCGTTGTCGTCGTTCGCCGCCAGTTTCCTCGTCGTGCCGCTGGTCGGCACCGAGTTCGTCCCGGAATCCGACCAGGGCTTCCTTTCGCTGCGGCTCAACACGCCGGTGGGCTCGAGCCTCGAGTACACCGACGGCAAGGTGAGCGAGGTGGAGACGGCACTGAAGGCGTTTCCGGAGATCGCGCTGGCGATGACGACGGTCGGCTCCGAGGAGGGCCGCAACTACGCGCGGATCAACCTCCGCCTCGTCGACCGCGGCCAGCGCACCGCGTCGCACAAGGACGTCGAGCGCGCGATCCGCGCCGCGCTGAAGCCGATTCCCGGCATCGAACCCGCGTTCGGCTTCGACCGGGCGGTGTGGGTCAACCTGCTGGGGCCGGATCCGGCGACGCTGACGGCGCTGATCGGCGAGTTCGCGCAGAAGGTGGCAAAGGTGCCGGGCATCGCCGACATGGAAATCTCCGAGAAGGCGGCGACGCCGGCGATCGCGATCCGCCTGAACAACGACGCCGCCGCCGACCTCGGCATCAACGTGCAGCAAGTCGGAGCGACGCTGCGGCCGCTGCTCGCCGGCGACACGGTGAGCTACTGGCTCGGCCCCGACGGCCAGAACTACGAGGTCAACGTCCAGCTGTCGAAGGACCACCGCCGGCTCGCCTCCGACCTCGGCAACCTCTACCTCACGACCGGCAAGCGCGGCCCCGACGGCGAGCTGCGGATGGTGCCTCTGCGGCAGGTGGCCGAGCTCGTCGAGACGACCAGCCCGCAGATCATCAAGCGGCAGGACCTGCAACGGCGCGTTGCGCTGTACGCGAACGCCGAAGGACGTCCGTCCGGCGACGTCAACGCCGACGTAGCGAAGATCATCAAGGAAACGGTGCTCCCGGCGGGCTATCGCTTCGACGTCGGCGGGCAGGCGAAGGACATGGAGGAGTCGTTCCAGGCGGCGCTCGCCGCGCTGGGCCTCGCCGTTATCTTCATTTATCTGATCCTCGCGTCGCAGTTCGCGAGCTTCACCCAGCCGCTGGCGATCATGGCGTCGCTGCCGTTCTCGCTGATTGGCGTGTTCCTCGCGCTGCTCTTGACCGGGACGACGCTCAACCTGTTCTCGATCATCGGCTTCATCATGCTGATGGGGCTGGTGACGAAGAACGCCATCCTGCTCGTCGACTTCGCCAACCGCGCCCGCCGCGCCGGGGCGAGCCTGCACGACGCGCTGCTGCAGTCCGGGCAGGTCCGGCTGCGGCCGATCATGATGACCACGGCGGCGATGATCGGCGGGATGCTGCCGCTGGCGCTGGGGCTGGGCGAAGGCGGCGAGACGCAGGCGCCGATGGGCCGCGCGATCATCGGCGGCGTCATCACGTCGACGCTGCTGACGCTGGTCGTCGTGCCGGTGCTCTACACGTATCTCGACCGCCTGGCGGAGCGCAGGAAGGCGAAGCGTGCCGCCCGCGCCACCGCCGCGGCCACCCGCCCGGCGCATGCCGACTAGCGCGGCCGCGGAGCGCCCGGACCCGATGAACTGACGTGCGATAATGGAAGATGCATAATAACTGACCGCCGGTCAGTTCGTGTTTCGACGGAGTGTGCGCGGGATTCCGGGCGTCCCGGGCAGCGCCCGGAACCTCGGGCCGCAAGGAAATGTCGATCACGGCGTGTGACCGGCGTCACCGACCCGGCGGCGAGGGTCGAGCAAAGTGGCGACGGCGGCATTGTTGCCGGCCGCGGGGCGAAGACGATGGACATCGAGCAGGCACGGTTCAACATGGTCGAGCAGCAGATCCGCACCTGGGACGTGCTGGATCAAGGCGTGCTCGACCTGCTGTTCACGGTCAAGCGCGAGGATTTCGTGCCGGCCGCGTACCGGATGCTCGCGTTCGCCGATCTCGAGGTGCCGCTGGCCGCGGGCGAGCGGATGTGGACGCCGAAGATGGAAGCGCGGGTGCTGCAGGAGTTGCAGCTCGCGTCCGGCGAGTCGGTGCTCGAGATCGGGACTGGCAGCGGCTACCTGACCGCGCTGCTTGCGAGCCGCGGCGCGCGGGTGACCAGCGTCGAGATCGATCCGGAGCTGGCCGCGGAGGCGAAGGCGAAGCTCGACCGCGCGGGCATCCGCGACGTCGCGCTCGCCACCGGCGACGGCGCGCGCGGCTGGGACGGCGACGCGTACGACGCAGTCGTGCTGACCGGCTCGACGCCGGTGCTGCCGCCGCAATTCATCAAGCAGCTGAAGCCGGGCGGGCGCGTGTTCGCGGTCGTCGGCGACGCGCCGGTGATGACGGCGCAGCTCACGCGCTGGGTCGCGCCGGCGTCATTCACGACGCAAGACCTGTTCGAGACGGTGATCGACCCGCTGCGCAATGCGGCGGCGCCGGCACGCTTCACGTTTTGATCCCGCAACTTCCCGTTACCGAGCTCGCCCGCTGGCGCGCCGACGCGGCGCGGACAGCGCCGGTGCTGATCGACGTCCGTGAGTCGTGGGAATTCGCGCACTGCCGGATCGACGGCTCGCTGTCGCTGCCGCTGGCCGAGCTGCCGCGGCGGATCGACGAGCTGCCGCGCGACCGGCCGCTGGTAGTCGTGTGTCACCACGGCCACCGCAGCGGCTTTGCGGCGATGATGTTGGCGCGAGCCGGGTTCGGAGAGGTGCACAACCTGCACGGCGGCGTCGCCGCGTGGGCGGCCGAGGTCGACCCGGCGATGAAGACGTATTGAGGGCTGCCGGCCGAATCGCGGCGACCCGAACCGACCGAAGAAAGCTAACGCGCGCTACCGCGCGCAAGACGACGGAATCGAACCGATGAAACGAAAACCCCTTGCCCTCGCCGTACTCCTCGCGTCCGGCCTCGCCGCCGCGGCCGGCACCGCCGTCGGCGAGGATCTGCTGCAGATCTATCGCGAGGCGCAGCGCAGCGACCCGGCGATTGCCGCCGCCCGCGCAAACTGGCAGGCGACGCAGGAGAAGCTGCCCCAGGCCCGCGCCGGACTGCTTCCCGTGGTCTCGGCGGCGGGCACCGCCAATGCCAACATCTACGATGCGACGATCCGCAGCGATCCGCGTGTCGACACCAGCCGCAATTACGGCTTCGGCTCGCTGTCGGTGTCGGCGTCGCAGCCGCTGTTCCGCTACCAGAACCTGGTCGCCTACGACCAGGCGAAGCAGACGGTCGCGCAGTCCGAGTTCGCGCTGGCGACGGCGCAGCAGGAGCTGATCCTGCGCGTGGCCATCGTGTACTTCGATGTGCTGCTCGCGCAGTTTAACGTCGAGCTCGTCCAGTCGCAGAAGGTCGCGGTGTCCGAGCAGCTGGCGCAGGCGAAGCGCAACTTCGAGGTCGGCGTCGCGACGATCACCGACACCAACGAAGCGCAGGCGAAGTACGACCAGATCGTCGCCAGCGAAATCACCACCCGCAACGAGCTCGACAACCGGGTCACCGCGCTTCGCGCGATCATCGGCCGCCTGCCGAAGGACCTGAAGAAGCTCGGGCCCGGCTTCGAGCCGAAGCTGCCGTCGCCCGACACCGCCGACTACTGGGTCGACCGCGCGCTCGCCGACAACCTCGGCGTCCGGATCGCGCAGTACACGTTCGACATCGCGACGCTGGAGGTCGACCGGCAGCGCGGCGGCCATTACCCGACGCTCGACCTCGTCGGCAGCTTCGGCGCCCAGGCGTCGAACGGCAGTGTCAACCAGGGTGTGACCAGCGATTCGCGCAGCGGGTTTCTCGGGCTGTCGCTCAACATTCCGATCTACCAGGGCGGCTTCGTCAATTCGAAGGTTGCCGAGTCACTGGCGCTGCAGGAGTCCGCGCGGCAGAGCCTCGAGGGCGCCAAGCGCGCGGCGTTGTTCAACGCCCAGACCGGGTTCGCCGGCGTCAACAGTGCGGCGGCGGCGGTGAAGGCGTTCGAGCAGGCGGTGAAGTCGGCGCAGGTTGCGTACGAGTCGAACAAGCTGGGACAGGAGGTCGGCGTGCGCACCAACCTCGACGTGCTGAATACGCAGCAGAACGTATTCTCGGCGCGCCGCGACCTCGCCCAGGCGTATTTCAATTACCTGATCGGCGAGCTGCGGTTGAAGTCCGCGATCGGCACGCTCTCCGAGCAGGACCTCGAGGACATCAACCGCCGGCTCGCCGGCTGATGTCGCGCGCGAGCGCCGCGTCGAGCTGCGGCGCGAGCCAGCGCCACAGCCGGTCCGCCGCGCCGCGGTGCGCGGCGTGGAACGCCAGCGCCGCGTCGCGCATCGCGCCACGGCGTGCATCGTCGGCCAGCAGTTCGGCCACCCGCGCGACCAGCGCATCCGCGTCGGCGACCTCGAGCGCCGCGCCCGTCGCCAGCGCATTGCGCGTCGCCTCGGCGAAATTGAACATGTGCGGCCCGACCAGCGTCGGCCGGCCGGCGGCGATCGGCTCGATCAGGTTCTGGCCGCCGAGCGGGAGCAGGCTGCCGCCGACGAACACGATGTCGGCGGCGGCACAGTAGCCGGCCATCTCGCCCATCGAATCGCCCAGCACGACGCCGATGTCCGGCGGCACCGGCGTATTGGCGCTGCGGCGGACGAACGGAACCCCGCGCTGGCGCAGCAGCTCCGCGACCGCGGCGAATCGCTGCGGGTGGCGGGGGACGATCACGGTCACGGTGCCCGCGGGCAGCGATCGCCGCGCGAGCGCGTCGAGGATCGCCGTTTCCTCGCCGTCGCGCGTCGACGCGGCGAGCCACACCGGCCGGGTGTCGCCGAAGCGCACGCGCAACTCGTGCCCGAGCGCCGTCGCGCTGTCGGGAACGTCGAGGTCGAACTTGACGTTGCCGGTGACGACCGGCACGGGCGCGCCGAGCGCGGCGAGCCGCGCCGCGTCGGCGTCCGCCTGCGCCGCGACGCCGGCGAGCGTGGCGAACATCGGCCGCGTCAGCGACGGCGCGCGAGCGTAACCGGCGGCCGACCTCGAAGACAGCCGCGCGTTGAGGAGAAACAGCGGAACGCCCGCGGCGCCTGCGGCAGCGACGAGGTTCGGCCACAGCTCGGTTTCCATCAGCATTCCGGCGGCAGGCCGGAAATGCGCGAGGAACGCGCGGACGGCGAACGGCGCGTCGTACGGCAGCCACGCCTGCACCACGCGCTCTCCGTACAGCTCGTGGCCGGCCGCGCGTCCGGTGGCCGTCATGTGCGTCAGCAGGATCGTCGCCTCCGGGTGCGCCCGCTTGATCCGGTCGACCAGGGGCGCCGCGGCGCGCGTCTCTCCGAGCGACACCGCGTGGAGCCACAGCACGGGGGGCGGCGGAGGCGGGCCGGCATGGCGGCCGTAGCGCTCGCCGACGTGCGTGCGGTAGCCCGGTTCCCGTCGCCCGCGCCACCACAGCCGCAGCGGCAGCAGCGGCAGCGCGAGGAGCCAGACCAGCGTGTAGAGCGCGCGCATCGCCAATGCTCGCCGTCAGCAGCGCGGCGCCTGCCGCATCAGCGCGCCGGCCGCGTCGATCGTCTCGTCGACCGTGGGCGTGCGGCCGATGCCGCCGAGGTCGCGCGCATTCGCGCTTGCACGCTCGACGCCGGCGAGCCGCGCATCGGTGGCGACGAACAGCGCGACCGTCGGCGCGCCGAGCGCCGCCGCGAGATGGACGAGGCCGGTGTCGACGCCGACGACGACGTCAGCGCGCGCGAGCAGCCCGGCGAGCGCCGGCAGCGACGCTCGCGGCGGCACCCGCGCCGCGGGCGCGCCGGCAGCGAGGCGCTCGCTGCGCTCGCGTTCGGCGGCGCTTCCCCAGGGCAGCAGGATGGCGTAGCCGCCGCGCGCGAAATGTGCGATCAGCGCCTGCCAGTGCGGCTCGGGCCACAGCTTGTCGTCGCGCGAGGTGGCGTGCAGGAACACGGCGTACGGCCCGGCGGGACGCGCGTCGGCGGCAGGCGGCGGCGCGACCAGCCCGAACCGTGGCGGGCCGTCGGCGCGGTAGCCGAGCGCAGAAGCGGCGAGCTGGCGGCAGCGGTCGATCAGGTGCTGGTCGGGATCGATCGCGTGGTGAAACCCGTGCAGTAGCGTGGCCACCGGCTCGCGGATGCTCGCGCGGTCGGGCCCGTGCCGCGGCCCGCGTGCCGTCCGCGCGATGAGGGCGCCTTTCACCTGTTCCTGCAGGTCGAGGACCGCGGCATAGGGCTCCCGTCGGAGCTCGGTGCGGAAGGCCGCCATCTCGCGCCACGACCGCCGCGCGAAGAGCTCGGAGCGCCAGCGGCGCAGCGCAACGGGGATCACGCGCCGGATGCCGGCGTGCAGCGCCACCAGCGGCACGAAGCTTTCCTCGGCGACCCAGTCGACGGCGGTTCCGGGCCGCTGCGCGGCGATGTCGGCGACGAGCGCCAGCGCATGCACGATGTCGCCGAGCGACGACGGACGCACGACCAGGACGGCACTCATCGCGCGCGGTCGGGGGAAACGCCGTAAAATGCGCCCACTTTCTTCCTGCGCGGCGCGAACGGCTCCGCGATCGTCTGGCGCATGTCCGGGCCGCTCCCCTTGAGCCTCTGTGTGATCACCCGAGACGCGTCCGCGCAGCTCGCGGAGTGCCTCGCGTCGGCGCCGTTCGCCGGCGAGGTCGTCGTCGTCGACTCAGGCAGTCGCGATGATACCGTGGAAATCGCCCGCCGCTGCGGCGCGCGTGTCGTCGTCCGTGACTGGCAGGGCTTCGGCGCGCAGAAGAATTTCGCGGTCGGGGCAGCCGCGAACGACTGGGTGCTGTGCCTCGACGCCGACGAGCGCGTGTCGCCGCAACTGGCGGCGGCGATCGTCGCCGCGATGTCGGCGCCGGCAGCCCCGGCTTACGCGATGGCCCGCTGCAACCGCTTCCTCGGCCGCTGGCTGCGGCACGGCGAAGGTTACCCGGACTGGAACACGCGGCTGTTCGACCGCCGCCACGCGCGCTGGAGCGACGACCCGGTCCACGAGCACGTCGTCGCCGACGGGCCGGTGGCGCGGCTCGCCGGCGACCTGATGCACC
Source organism: Betaproteobacteria bacterium (assembly GCA_040007035.1). GTDB lineage: Bacteria > Pseudomonadota > Gammaproteobacteria > Burkholderiales > Casimicrobiaceae > CAIWHR01. Next base: position 31,450 of record JBDTVU010000008.1, read on the forward strand.
TGTCGGCGGAATCGCTCGACGCCTATCTCGCCAAGCAGAACCACTACACGACGCTGCAGGCCGAGGCGATGCACGCACGCGGCGAGCGGGCGGGCATGGCACGGCTGGTGCTGTCGCCGCTCGTCCGCTTCCTCCGCTTCTACCTGGTGAAGCTCGGCTTCCTCGACGGCGCGCCTGGCTTCGCCCACATCGCCATCGGCGCATTCGCGAGCTTCATGAAGTACGCGAAGCTGCGCGCGCTCTCGTCGTCATGAGCGCCGCGCTGAAGCACGTCCCGATGCACGTCCTGGTGACCGGCGCGGCAGGCTTCATCGGCATGCACGCGGCACAGCGGCTGCTGGCCGCGGGCGTGGAGGTCACCGGCATCGACGATCTCGATCCGTACTACGACGTCGCGCTGAAGGAGGCGCGGCTCGCGCGCCTCCGCGACCGGCCCGGCTTCCGCTTCGTCCGCTGCGACCTCGCCGACGGCGCGGCGACGACGGCGGCTTTCCGCGACGGCCGCTACACCCACGTGCTCCATCTGGCGGCGCAGCCGGGCGTTCGCTACTCGCTGGTCAACCCGGATGCCTACGTGCGCAACAACGTCGTCGCGTTCGGCCACGTGCTCGAAGGCTGCCGCCATGGAGGCATCGCCCACCTCGTCTACGCGTCGAGCTCGAGCGTCTACGGCGCGAATCACACGCTCCCTTACACCGAGGACCAGAACGTCGACCATCCGGTGAGTCTTTACGCGGCGACGAAGAAGGCGAACGAGCTGATGGCGCACACCTACAGCCATCTCTACCGGCTGCCGACGACCGGGTTGCGGTACTTCACCGTCTACGGACCGTGGGGCCGGCCCGACATGTCGCCGTCGCTGTTCGCGCGGGCGATCCTCGACGGCACGCCGATCCGTGTGTTCAACGAGGGCCGGATGCGGCGCGATTTCACCTACGTCGACGACATCGTCGAGGGCACGGTCCGCGTGCTCGACCGTCCGCCCGCGGGCGACGGCGCGCCGTACGCGATCTACAACATCGGCAACCACGAGGCGATCGAGCTGACGACGTTCATCGCCACGCTCGAGCGGGCGCTCGGCCGGACGGCGATCCGCGACTACGTGCCGATGCAGCCCGGCGACGTCGAGGCGACGTACGCGTCGATCGACCGGCTCGCATCGGTGACCGGATTCGTGCCGCACACGCCGCTCGCCGAGGGGCTCGGACGGTTCGTCGCGTGGTACCGCGACTACTACGGACGCCCGGCGGCGTGAGCGCCCGGCGATGGTAAGATTCGCGTCTGGCGTCGGGCGTCGCGGCGCATCGGTCCTCGCCGCCCCATCCCCGCGCTCCCGCGCTCCCGTTCCCGCGATTCCATGATTCTCGTCACCGGCGGCGCAGGATTCATCGGCGCCAACTTCGTGCTCGACTGGCTGGCGCAGGGCTTTGAGCCGGTCGTCAATCTCGACAAGCTCACCTACGCCGGCAACCTCGGCAACCTCGCCGTCCTCAGGAACGACGCCCGCCACGTATTCGCCCGCGGCGACATCGGCGATCGCGCGTTCGTCGAGGCGCTGCTCACGACGCACCGCCCGCGCGCGATCGTCAATTTCGCCGCCGAGAGCCACGTCGACCGTTCGATCCACGGACCCGCCGAGTTCGTCGCCACCAACGTGGTCGGCACGTTCAATTTGCTCGACGCCGTCCGCGGCTGGTGGGCCGCGCTGCCCGCCGCCGAGCGCGCGGCGTTCCGCTTCCTGCACGTGTCGACCGACGAGGTCTACGGCTCGCTCGGTCCCGCCGATCCTCCGTTCAGCGAGGCCACGGCGTTCGCGCCGAACAGCCCGTATTCGGCGTCGAAGGCTTCGTCCGACCACCTGGTGCGCGCGTACCACCACACGTACGGCCTGCCGACGCTGACGACGAACTGCTCGAACAACTACGGGCCGCACCAGTTTCCCGAGAAGCTGATCCCGCTGATGATCGTCAACGCGAACGCCGGCAAACCGCTGCCCGTTTACGGCGACGGCCGCAACGTCCGCGACTGGCTCTATGTCGGCGACCACTGCGCCGCGATCCGCGCGGTGCTCGCCGGCGGCCGACCGGGCGAGACGTACAACATCGGCGGCAACGCCGAGCGCAGGAACCTCGACGTCGTGCACACGATCTGCCGGGTGCTGGCCGACGAGCGGCCCGGCCGCGACTACGCGGCGCTCGTCACCTTCGTCAAGGACCGCCCCGGCCACGACCTCCGCTACGCGATCGACGCCGGCAAGATCGGCGGCGAGCTGGGGTGGACCCCGGCCGAGACGTTCGAGTCCGGGATGCGGCGGACGATCCGGTGGTACCTCGATCACGGCGCCTGGCTCGCCGCGATCGCGAGCAAGGAGTATCGGCGATGGATTTCGCTCGACAACGCAGGCGGCGCGGCGTGAGCCGGCCGGCGCGGCGATGACGCGCAAGGGCATCGTCCTCGCCGGGGGCTCGGGCACCCGGCTGTATCCGGTCACGCAGGTCGTGTCGAAGCAGCTCCTGCCCGTCTACGACAAGCCGATGATCTACTACCCGCTGTCGACGCTGATGATGACGGGCGTCCGTGACATCCTGCTGATCTCCACGCCCGGCGACACGCCGCGCTTCGCGCAGCTCCTCGGCGACGGCAGCCAGTGGGGCCTGTCGCTGTCGTACGCGGTGCAGCCCGCGCCGGAAGGGTTGGCGCAGGCGTTCATCATCGGCCGCGAATTCGTCGGACGCGACAGCGCAGCGCTGGTGCTCGGCGACAACATCTTCTACGGCCACGACCTCTCGGCGCAGCTCGTCCGCGCCAACGCGCAGGTCCGCGGCGCGACGGTGTTCGCGTACCGCGTCGCCGATCCGGAGCGCTACGGCGTGGCCGAGTTCGACGCCGGCGGACGCGTGGTCAGTCTCGAGGAGAAGCCGAAGCAGCCGAAGTCGAACTACGCAGTGACCGGCCTCTACTTCTACGACAACCGCGTGCTCGACGTCGCGGCGAGCTTGAAGCCCTCCGCGCGTGGCGAGCTCGAGATCACCGACGTCAACCGCGCCTACCTCGGCTGGAACGAGCTCGCCTGCGAGGTGCTCGGCCGCGGAATGGCCTGGCTCGACACCGGCACCCACGAGTCGCTGCTCGAAGCGTCGCAGTACATCGAAACGATCGAGCGCCGGCAGGGGCTCAAGATCGCCTGCCCCGAGGAAATCGCCTACCGGATGGGCCACATCGGGCCGGCGGAGCTGGAGCGGCTCGGGCAGGCGATGGCGACGAACGCGTACGGACAATATCTGCTCGCGCTGCTGAAAGAGCCTGTCCCGCGATGAAGGTGACGCCGACGGCGCTGCCGGACGTCCTGCTCATCGAGCCGAAGGTGTTCGGCGACGCGCGCGGCTTCTTCTTCGAAAGCTGGAACCGGCGCGCGCTGGCGGACGCCAGCCTCGACGCCGAGTTCGTGCAGGACAACCATTCGCGCTCGGCGCGCGGCGTGCTGCGCGGCCTGCACTACCAGATCGAGCACACGCAGGGGAAGTTGGTCCGCGTCGTCGTCGGCGAAGTGTTCGACGTCGCCGTCGACCTGCGCCGCTCGTCGCCGACGTTCGGACGCTGGGTCGGCGTCATGCTGTCGGCGGACAATAAACGCGCGATGTGGGTGCCGCCCGGCTTTGCCCACGGCTTCGTCGTCGTGTCGGAGTCGGCGGACTTCCTCTACAAGACGACCGACTACTGGTACCCGGCGTACGAGCGGACGCTGCTGTGGAACGATCCGGCGATCGGCATCGCGTGGCCGCTCGCCGGGCCGCCGACGCTGGCCGCAAAGGACGCGGCGGGCATGCCGCTGGCCGCCGCCGAGACGTACGCGTAGCCGCGGGCGACGACCGATGCCCCGACCGACGATACTGCTCACCGGTGCCGGCGGGCAGGTGGGCGGTGAGCTCGCGTCGCTGCTGGCAGCGCACGGCGACGTCGTTGCCACCGATCGCGCGACGCTCGACCTCGCCGACGCCGACGCGATCGTCGCTGCCGTCCGCGGTGCGAAGCCGGCGCTGATCGTCAACTCCGGCGCATACACGGCGGTCGACCTCGCCGAAAAAGAGTCCGCGAGTGCGCACGCAGTCAACGCCGTCGCGCCGCGCGTCCTCGCCGAGGAGGCGAAGCGTCTGGGCGCCGTGCTGATCCACTACTCGACCGACTACGTGTTCGACGGTGCGCGGACGACGCCGTATCCGGAGGACGCGCCGACGGCGCCACTTAATGTGTACGGCGCGACGAAGCAGGAGGGCGAGCGCGCGATCGCCGCGTCCGGTGCGCACGCGCTCGTGTTCCGGACGAGCTGGGTCTACGGACTGACCGGCCGCAATTTCCTGCTGACGATCCGCCGCCTTGCCGCCGAGCGCGACGAGTTGCGGATCGTCGCCGACCAGATCGGCGTGCCGAACTGGAGCCGCATGCTGGCCGCGGCGACGGCGCGGATCGTCGACGGCGGTCTCGCCGCGATGGCCGCGCGCGCCGGGCTCTATCACCTGAGTTCCGCGGGCGCGACGAGTTGGCACGGGTTCGCGCGGGCGATCGTCGGTGATGCGGCGACGCCGCGCGTCGTGCCGATTGCGACGGCCGACTATCCGACGCCGGCGCGCCGTCCCGCGTACGGCGTCCTCGCGACGGCGAAGTTCGAGCACGCGTTCGGATTCGCGCTGCCCGACTGGCACGACGCGCTGGAGAACTGTCTCCACCGCCCGACAGCGGCGCCGACTTTTTCGGCGGTCGACTGAACCCTTCGGCGGCGCGTCGATCGAATCTCACGCAACCCGTCGGACGCGACGGTATCTGCCAGCGGGTCAATTCCAGGGAGTGTTCGATGGGAATCACGAGGGGCTGTCGTTCGTTGTCGCCGCTGATGGCGTTGGTGGCAGCACTCGGCACCTGGCCCGTTCTCGCTGCGCCTGCCGTCGTGCACGTACCCCCCACGACCTATGATGGTGCGGCGTCGCCCAAGGCCGCGGTCGCGCAGCGCCTGGTGCCGGACGGATCTCCGCGTCGGCTGATCGCGCTCGCCGCACCCGGCGCCACCGAAGCCGCAGGGATGAAAGCGGCGAATGCGGCACGGAGCGCACCAACGCGCGCCAGCGGACCTGGTTCGAGGAAGGGCCGACCGCTGACGATCGGCTTCGGTCGCGAGCTGCAGGCGGCGGACGGTGTGCTGCAAGGCGCGGCGCTGCCGTGGCAGCCGGTCGCCGGCGGTTACGCGGCGCGGATCGACGTCGCGTCGGTCGGTGCGGCCGCGCTGCGCATTGCGCTGACGATGCAGGCGACGGATCCGCGGGTCACGCTCCGTTTCAGCGGCTCCGCGCCGGGGGCGCCTGCGCCGGAGGCAGTCGCCGCCAACGACGTCGCGCGGTCGGCGGCCGAGCACGGCGTGTGGTGGTCGCCCGTGCTCGAAGGTGCGACAGCGACGATCGAGCTCCACGCGCCGGCCGGGGTGCCGCGTGACGCCATTGCGCTGACGCTCGCGCGTGTCTCGCACCTCGCAATCGCCGGCGCCGATCTGGCGCGGATCGACGCCAAGCGCGTCACCGAAATCGGACAGGCGGGCGCCTGCGAGATCGACGTCGCGTGCGTGACGCCGACGCCGACGCAGGCGCTGCGCGACGCGGCGAGCAGCGTCGTGCAGATCGTGTTCACGCTCGACGACGGTCGCACCGGCCTGTGCACCGGCACGCTGCTCAACGACACGGTCGACGACCGGCAGCCGTATGTCTACGCGGCCAACCATTGCCTCGACCGGCAATCGGTGGCCGCGACGGTCAACACCTACTGGTTCTTCGACGCCGTTTCCTGCGGTAGCCTGACGGTGCCGCCGTACGTGCTGCTGGCCGGCGGTGCGACGTTGCTCGCCCGCAGCCAGGACGACGACTGGGCGCTGGTCCGCCTGAACAGGACGCCGCCGTCCGGCGCGAAATATTCGGCGTGGACCAGCGAGCCCGTGGCGGAGTTCGCCGTCGCCAACACGATTCATCACCCCGAGGGCGACCTCAAGAAGTGGTCGCAGGGATCGGTGCTCGGCACGCTCATCAATACCGACATCGGCGTCAACGGGCTGTTCACCGAAGTGATCTGGAACCAGGGCTCGACCGAGGCCGGGTCGAGCGGCGCGGGCCTGTTCACGATCCACGCGCTGGGCGGGTACTACGAATTGCGCGGCGGGCTCTCGGCCGGCAACGCGTCGTGCAGTTTCCGCGCGGGCTACGATCTGTTCACGCGGATGGAGGCCGCGCTGCCGCTGCTGCGCGGCTACCTGACGCCGGATGCGGCCAGCCCGGGCGGGCTTGTCCCCGCCGTCGAGTTCTACGCGAAGAGCCTCGACCACTACTTCATCTCGACCAACCCGGTCGAGATCGAAGCGCTCGACACCGGCGCGATTCCGGGCTGGGTCCGTACCGGGCTGCGCTTCCTCGCCTGGTCGAGCCCGGCGCAGGCGCCTGCCGGCACCAATCCGGTATGCCGCTTCTACCTGCGGCCCGGCTTCGGCGACTCGCACTTCTATTCGGGCAGTCCGGCCGAATGCGCCGCCACCGCGCTCAAATTCGGCTCGACCTGGATCTACGAGAGCCCCAGCGTGTTCTACATCCAGTTGCCGAATGCGGTGACCGGCGCGTGCCCGGCGAACACGGCGCCCGTATATCGCTTCTTCAACACGGCGACGACGAACCACCGGTACACGACGCAAAAAACGGTGCGCGACGAACTACGCCTGGCGCCGAACTGGCTGCCCGAGGGCTACGGCCCCGACGCCGTCATCATGTGCTCGCCGACCGGCTGACCGCACGAAGCGCTTTTTTTCCGCTAGAAACGGTAGGTGCAGATTGCGCGGGCGCCGACGGCGAGTTCCCGTCCGGCTCCCGCAACGACGATCGCGTTCATCCCGAACGTGACGCCGCCCATCCGGACGTCGTTGCGATAACCGCCGAGCGTGGCGAGTGGCTCGATGCCCACCTGCGCGGTGACCTGGTCGGTGGTCGTGATCTGGCAGCGGACGCATGGCTTCACCAGCTTCAGCACGACGCCGTCGGCCTCGATCGTGTCGAGGTGGTCCTCGTCGTGCGGCAGCAGACCGCCGACGACGAGGTTCGGGCGGAAGCGATTCATCGGCAACCCCGGTTCAGACTTCGCGGCGAGCCTGGCGTTGAGCCCGGCCAGCGACGCTTCGCCGATCACCAGCAGCGGGTAGCCGTCGGCGAACGCGGTGTGTGCGCCCGAGTCGCCGGCGAACTCCGGATTGCACATTCGCGAGTGCGCCGGGTCGAATCGCACCAGACGGACGTCCACGCCCAGATGCGCCGACAGCCAGCCTGCGGCGTGCCCGCCCATGTCGTGCGCGGCGACGGTGCTGCGCCAGACGACGACGTCGCGCGTCGCGCCGACGGCGGCGCGCGTCGGCACGGCGAGCGGTTGCCGGCCCGGCGCCGTCAGCACCAGCGACCCGGGCGAGAGCGCGGTCCCGACGAGCGCCAGCCGCGGGTGCTCGCGCTGGCTGACGAAGCGGCCGTCGCCGTCGACGACCATCCACTCGCGGTCGCCGGCACCCGTGGCGGCGAGGCCGCGGACGGTGATCGTGGCGCGATCGAGCGCGATGCCGCCACAACTCTTGACCGGGTGGAGATTGAGCGCGGTGATGCGGGCATCGGTCATCGTGCAAGCCGCCGGGTGGGGGGAAATAAAAACGGGCGGCCGGAGATTTCCGTGCCGCCCGTCCGCTGTGCGTTACGCGCGGTGCTCAGCGCAGGCCCTGCACGTACTCGGCGAGCGCCTTCATCTGCACGTCCGACAGCTTCGCCGCGACCGCGGTCATCACCCGGCCGTTGGCGTCCTTGTCGTCCTTGTCCGCGCCACGCTCGCCCACCTTGAAGGCTTTCAACTGCGCCAGCGTGTAGTCGGCGTGCTGGCCGGCGAGCCGGGGATAGTTCTTCGGGATGCCGGCGCCGGTCGGCGAGTGGCAGGCGGCGCACGCCGGGATGCCGGTCGCGAGGTCGCCGCCGCGATACAGCGACTGGCCGGAGGTGACGAGCGTCGCATCCTTCGCCGCGAGGTTCTTCGGTTTCTGCTGCGAAAAGTACGCGCCGAGCGAGGCCATGTCCGCCGGCGACAGCGCTGCCGCCATTCCCTGCATCACTGCATTGGCGCGGATTCCGCTCTTGAAGTGAGAAAGTTGCAGGGTGATATACTCGGCCGGCTGTCCTGCGAGGCTCGGATTCACGGGCGTCGGACTGTTGCCGTCGGTGCCGTGGCAGGCCGAGCAGACCTGGTTGACGATCGTCTGCGCCTTCGCGAGGTCGGGCTTGCCGGCGGCGGCCGGGGCATGGGTCTGCGCCATCGCGGACCCCGCTGCGACCACGGCAACCAGCAGCAACGTGCGCTTCATCGATCGACTCTCATCGGGCAACTCCTCAAAGGCAGCGCGGACGGCGGCGAATTCGGCCCCGAATCGGACATCGATCCGCCCTCTGCCGGTACCTTCTGCCGATCCAATCGTGCATAAACACGGCATTGTAACGGAACCGGCCTCCCCGGCGAAAGGCGCGGCCCGGGCGGATGCCCGGCGCGGCGGCGACCGGTGAAGCACCCGCTGCAGCAGGCGGAGTTCCTGATCACGGCCGCGAGCGACGATCAGTTGCCGCCGTCCGGGCCTCCGGAAGTCGCGTTCGCCGGCCGTTCGAATGCCGGCAAGTCGAGCGCGATCAACGCACTCGCCAATCAAACCCGACTCGCGTTCACGAGCAAGACGCCGGGCCGCACGCAGCAGATCAACCTGTTCCGGCTGCCCTCCGGCGGCCTCCTCGCCGACCTCCCAGGCTACGGCTACGCTGCGGTGCCGCGGGAGCTGAAGCGGCACTGGCAGGAATTCCTGGCGCGGTACCTCGCGACACGGCAGGCGCTCGTCGGCCTCGCGCTCGTCATCGACGCGCGCCATGGCATCGCCGATCTCGACCGCGCGCTGCTCGGGAGCTTCCTGCCCAGCGGGCGGCCGGTGCTGATCCTCGCCACCAAGATGGACAAGCTGACGAGCTCGGCGCAACGCACGGCGCAGCGGTCGATCGAGCGCGACGTCGCCGCAGCGTTTCCCGCGCAGGCGGCACAGGTGACGGTCGTCCCCTTCTCTGCGACGCGGCAGATCGGCATTGCCACGGCCGAAGGGATCCTCGGCGGGTGGCTCGGCGTCGAAGGCACGCCCGCGATTGCCGCGGAGGCCTCGCCCGGCGACGATTCGCGTCGCACCAAAGAAAAGGCCCCGCGATCAAGGGGAGTGTCGCGGGGCCCGAAACGCCCGGCACGCGGTTGATCCGCGATGCGGGCACCCGCTCAGGGAGGGAAGCGGGAGACGTTGCCGTCTGCAGGTTCTGACCATTGACGCCGATCAGAGTTCCGCCGCTGTCGCTCGCGCAGAATCCACGTCTGGCAGAGGGAGAATCGCGATGATTCAATCGCCGACACCGTCGGCGTCGGTGCTGGCCGGACTGAAACAGGCGCTTAAGCCGCACGCACCCTTCGCGGCGATGGGCGACGGCGACGTCCTGCGCCTCGTCCGCGCGTCGCAGCTCAAGTACTTTGCCGCCGGCGAGCGCATCCTCGCGCCGGCGACCGAACGCCCGGCGCATTGCTACGTGATCCGGCAAGGGACGGTCCGCGGCGAGCGCCCGGGCAGCACCGGCGACGCGGCGGCGTTGTGGGAGCTTTCGGCGGGCGAGATGTTCCCGCTGGGCGCGCTGCTCGGGCGGCGCGGCGTGACCAGCAATTATCGCGCGACGCAGGACACGTTCTGCCTCGCGTTCCCGGTCGCCGCCTTCGATGCGCTGATCGGCAGCTCGCCGATCTTCCAGGATTTCTGCACCCGCCGCCTCGCCCACCTGCTCGACCTGTCGCGTGCGGCGCTGCAGGCCGAGTACGCGGCGACGGTCACCGAGCAACGCGGGCTGGCGACGCGGCTCGGGTCCGTGCTCCGGCAGGCGCCGGTTTCCTGCAGCCCCGCGACGACGCTGGCGGAAGCGCTCCGGACGATGGAGGACCGGCGGATCGGCTCGATGCCGGTCGTCGACGCGGATTCGCGGCCGCTGGGCATCTTCACCCGGCAGGACGTGATCGGCCGCATCGTGCTGCCGCAACGGCCGCTCGACGCCGCGATCGGCGACGTGATGAGCGCACCGGTGGTGACGCTACCCGAGGACGGCACCGCCGGCGACGCGGCGCTGGTGATGGCCCGGCGCGGCATCCGTCACATCGTCGTCCTCGACGCAGCGGGCAAGCTCGCCGGCGTCGTCTCGGAGCGGGACCTGTTCAGCCTCCAGCGGCTGTCGGTGCGCGAGCTCGCGTCGGAGATCCGCCGCGCTGGCGACGTGCCGGCACTCGTCCAGTGCGCGGCCGACGTTCGCGCGCTATCGCACTCGCTGGTCGCGCAAGGCGTCGCCAGCGGCCAGCTGACGCGGATGATATCCAGCCTCAACGACCAGATTGCGGCGCGCGTGCTCGATCTGGCGGCCCCGGGGTTCGACCTTGACGGTGTGACACTGTGCTGGCTCGGCATGGGTTCGGAAGGGCGGGAAGAGCAGACGATCGCGACGGACCAGGACAACGGCCTCATCTTCGTCGCTGCGGACGCGTCGGTGCAACCCGATCGCGTCCGCGAGCGGTTGCTGCCGTTCGCCCGCGCCGTCAACGAAGCGCTCGACCGCTGCGGCTACCCGCTGTGCAAGGGCGGGGTGATGGCGATGAATCCGCGCTGGTGTGCGAGCCTCGACGAATGGAAAGCGGCGTTCGCGAACTGGATCGACCGCGGCGACCCGCAGAGCCTGCTCGCGGCCAACATCTTTTTCGATTTCCGGGCGCTGTGGGGCGAGGCGTCGCTGGCCGAGGCGCTGCGCGCGGACATCGCCGGTCGCGCGGAGGCGAATCCGCGCTTCCTGAAGCAGATGTCCGACAACGCGCTAGCCAATCGGCCGCCGCTCAACTGGTGGGGCGAGTTGCAGGCGGCGGAGGACCGCACCGGCGTCGAGGGGATCGACCTCAAGATGAGCGGCAGCGTGCCGTTCGTCGACGGCGCGCGGATCTACGCGCTGGCGGCCGGCGTCGTCGAGACGAACAGCGTCGAGCGCATCGGCAAGGCCGGAGAGAAGCGCGGCATTCCCGCCACCGAAATCCGCGCCTGGTGCGACGCGTTCGAGTACATCCAGCTGCTGCGCCTGCGCGAGCAGCACCGCCGGGGCGTCGGCGGGGCGCTCGGCGCCGACGGCGGCAATCCCAACGTGGTCCCGATCGCCCTGCTGAACGACCTCGACCGGCGGATCCTCAAGGAGGCGCTGCGCCAGGTGCGCAAGCTGCAGCAGCGACTCGAGCTGGATTACCCGGGATGAGCCCCGGCCTGTCTGCCGTTCGCGACTGGCTGGCGCGGTGGCCGGCGGGACGGGGCCACGCGGCCGATGGCCGTTGGGTCGTCGTCGACACCGAAACGGCCGGCCTCGATCCGGCACGCGACCGGTTGCTCGCGATCGGCGGCGTCGCCGTCGACGACGACGGCATTCAGCTCGGCGACAGCTTCGAGATCGTGCTCGGCGGCACGCCGGCCGGCGACGCGACGAACATCGTCGTCCACGGCATCGGCCACGGCGCGCAGGCCGCCGGGGTCCCGGCCGGGGCCGCGCTGTCCGCGTACGGCGACTGGGTAGGTCGCGCGCCCGTGGCGGGTTTCCATACCGATTTCGACCGTGTCGTGCTCCAGAACGCCTGCGCCAGTGCCGGGTTGCCGCCCGATACCCGGCCCTGGCTCGACCTCGCGCCGCTCGCCGCCGCGCTGGTGCCGGGGGCCTACCGGCACAGCGGGCGCAGCCTCGACGACTGGCTGGCAGCCTTCGGCATCGAGTGCACGATCCGCCACAACGCGGCGGCCGACGCGCTGGCCACTGCCGAGCTGCTGCTGCGGCTCAAAGCGCTGGCGGCAAAGCAGGGCGCGCGCGGCTTCGACGCGCTGCGCAAGGTCGCCCGGCAGCAGAAGTGGCTGCAGGGCGGCGACGACTAGACGCGGCCCCGACGCCGCGTTTGCGGGAGGCGCGCCGAAGACGCTACGATGCACGGTCCCGCTTCTGTCGACACGATCACACAGGTACCCGCCATGAGTTTCGGATTCGCAGGCCGCTTTCCCGCCACCCGGATGCGCCGGATGCGGCGCGACGATTTCTCCCGGCGCCTGATGCGCGAGCACCGGCTTTCGGCCGACGATCTGATCTACCCGGTGTTCGTCCTCGACGGGGCGAAGCGCGAGGAGCCGGTGCCGTCGCTGCCGGGCATCTCGCGCAAGAGCATCGACCTGCTGCTGCGCGAAGCCGAGCAGTGCGTGAAGCTCGGCATCCCCGCGCTGGCGCTGTTTCCGGTGATCCCGACCGAGCTGAAATCGCTCGATGCCGCGCAGGCCTGGCACCCGCAGGGACTGGTGCCGCGGACGGTTCGCGCGCTGAAGGAGCGTTTCCCCGACCTCGGCGTCATCACCGACGTCGCGCTCGACCCGTACACGAGCCACGGCCAGGACGGCCTGATCGACGAGACCGGGTACGTCCTCAACGACGAGACGGTCGTCGCGCTGGTCAAGCAGGCGCTCTGCCACGCCGAGGCCGGCGTCGACATGGTCGCACCGTCGGACATGATGGACGGCCGGATCGGGTCGATCCGCGCGGCGCTGGACGCGGCCGGGTTGCAGCGGACGCGGATCCTTGCCTACGCCGCCAAGTACGCGTCGTCGTTCTACGGCCCGTTCCGCGACGCCGTCGGCTCGTCCGGAAACCTCGGCGGCGGCGACAAGTACACGTACCAGATGGACCCGGCGAACTCCGACGAGGCGCTGTGGGAAGTCCACCTCGACCTCGAGGAGGGCGCCGACATGGTGATGGTGAAGCCCGGGCTGCCGTACCTCGATATCGTCCGCCGGGTGAAGGACACGTTCGGCGCGCCGACCGCCGTCTACCAGGTGTCCGGCGAGTACGCGATGCTGAAGGCCGCCGCGCAGAACGGCTGGCTCGACGAGCGGGCCTGCGCGCTGGAGGCGCTGACGGCATTCAAGCGCGCCGGCGCCGACGCAATCCTCACCTATTTCGCGCTCGCCGCCGCCGGGTGGCTAGCCGAGGGAAAGTAGAAAAAGCAGGAAAAGCAGGTTGGAAAAGTAGGGTCAGACTCGACTTTCGGTCGCGTCGTTCGAGCAAGGCAGCGAACTGAAGGAAAGTCGAGTCTGATCCTACTTTTCGAGCAGCGCGGCAACGGCATTTGCGGCGAGTCGCGGCTCGCCGTCGCGGCGCGGGCGGTTTCGTCGCTGCTGAGGAGTGAGGATCGACAGCCGGATCCCGGCGCCGGGTGTGGCGACGTATAGCTGCGCGCCGTGCCCGCCGTCGTCGCCGCCGTCGCGCGGCGGAATGGCGGAGTAGGCGACGCCGGCGCCGGCGAGTGCCATCTCGACCGCTTTCGGATCGTCGGCTACCAGTTCCAGCCGGACGTCGCTGTGGGCCGTCGCCCAGCCGGCGGCCACGCCACCGACGAGCAGCGGCTCCCAGGCTGCGAGCCGCGTCATCCAGTCCAGGGCCTCGCGCCGCTGTGCGCGCAGCGACCCCGCATGCGCCTCGCTACCGAACAGCGCATGGTGCGAGAGCAGCGCCGCCTCGATCTCGTCGTTGGACGGCATCGCCGTGGAGTCCGGCAGCATCAATTGCCGCGCCGCCTTGCGCTTGGCGAGCGACCAGTCGGTCAGGCCGTGCTCGGCTATCAGCCGCGCCGCCGTCTGCGCGATCCCGACCCGGTCCCGCGCCGCGTGCGCGTCGTCGCCGCGGCCGCGGCCGCGCTCGGGGCCACGGGAACGGTCGCGCGCCATCAGAACAACTGTTCCCGGATGTCCTTGCCCGGCTGCCCGGCCGGCGCAAGGCTGTCGTCGCGGCCGCGTGGCGGAAACTCAGAGTAGAAGTAGTCGGACAGCGCGCTCGAGTCGTCGCGCAGGCCGGTGTCGGAATTGATCTTCACCGTCACGATGCCGTCCGGTTGCGCGCGCGTGGCCTCCGGCGTGCCCTTCAGCACCTTCTGCATGTAGGTGATCCACATCGGCAGCGCGGCGACTGCGCCGGTCTCGTTGGCGCCCAGCGTCTTCGGCTGGTCGAAACCGATCCAGGCGACGCCGGCGATCGCCGCATTGAAGCCGCAAAACCAGGCGTCGACATTCTCGTTCGTCGTCCCGGTCTTCCCGGCGAGGTCGGTGCGGTTGAGCGAAAGCGCGCGCGTCCCGGTGCCGACCCTGATCACGTCCTTCAGCAGGGTCGTCATCACGAACGCGTTGCGCGGGTCGATCGCCGGCTCGGCGTCGGCCCCCGCCACGACGGGCTGCGCCTCCGACAGCACGTTGCCGCGCCCGTCGATGATCCTGGCGATGAGGTACGGCGCGACGCGGTAGCCGCCGTTGGCGAAGATCGAGTACGCGGCGACCATTTGCATCGGCGTCACCGATCCGGCGCCCAGGCCCATCGTCAGGTAAGGCGGGTGCAGCTTGGGATCGAACCCGAACCTGGCGATGTAGTCCTGGGCGTACTGGGGTCCGATCGCCTGCAGCACGCGGACGGTGACGAGGTTCTTCGACCTCGCCAGCGCGGTGCGCACTCGCATCGGCCCCTCGAACTTGCCGTCGTAGTTCTTCGGTTCCCATGCCTCGCCGCCGGCCTTGTCGGCGGGCACGAAGAACGGCGCGTCGTTGACGACGGTCGCCGGGGTGAACCCCTTTTCCAGCGCCGCCGAGTAGATGAACGGCTTGAATGCCGAACCCGGCTGCCGCTGCGCCTGGGTGACGTGGTTGAACTTGTTGCGGTCGAAGTCGAAGCCGCCGACGAGCGCCAGGATCGCCCCGTCCTCCGGCCGGACCGAGACGAATCCGGCTTCGGCCTGCGGCAACTGGGCGATCGACCAGACGCCCTTGTCGTCGCGGGCGAGCCGGATCAGCGCCCCGCGCCGGATGCGGGTCGCGGGCGCGGCCTTGTCGCCCAGCGAGCGGGCGGCGAACCGGAGCCCCTCGGCCGCGACCTGAACCGTCTCGCCGTCGGCCAGCACCGCCCGCAATACGGTGGTGCCAGCCTCCATCACCATGGCGGGCACGAGGCCGTCGCTGTCCGGGGCGTCCTGGAAGGCCTTCTCGAGCGCTGCCTCCAGTTCGGCCGGATCGTCGGGCAGGGCCACCCAGGCCTCGGGACCCCGATATCCGTGGCGGCGGTCGTAGTCCTGCACGCCTCGCCGGACGGCGGCGTAGGCAGCCTCCTGGTCGGCCTTGCGAATGGTCGTGTAGACGGTCAGACCTTTGGTGTATGCGTCCTCTCCATAGGCGTCGAAAACGACCTGCCGGGCCATCTCGGCGACGAACTCGGCATGCGTCGGCGAGGTTTCGCGCAGGCTTTGGCGCACCCCCAGTGGCGCGGATTGTGCTTGCTTGAACTGCTCGTCAGTGAGGTATCGCAGATCGTGCATCCGCCGCAACACATAGAGCTGTCGCGTCTTCGCCCGCTTGGGGTTGGTCACGGGGTTGTACGCCGACGGCGCCTTCGGCAGGCCGGCCAGCATGGCCGCCTCGGCGATCCCCACGTCCTTCAGCGGCTTGCCGAAATAGATCTGGGCCGCCGCGGCGAAGCCGTAGGCGCGCTGCCCGAGGAAGATCTGGTTGACGTAGAGCTGGAGGATCTCGTCCTTCGAGAGGTTGGCCTCGATCTTCCAGGCAAGCAGGACCTCGCGCAGCTTCCGGGTCAGCGTCTTCTCCCGGGTCAGGAAGAAATTCCGGGCCACCTGCATCGTGATCGTCCCGGCGCCCTGCTGGCTGCCGCTCGCCACGTTGGTCAGCGCCGCCCGGAGGACGCTGATGTAGTCGACACCTCCGTGCGAATAGAAACGCTCGTCTTCCGCGGCCAAAATGGCCTTTTTCATCACTTCGGGCACGTCGGCGATATTAATGACCGCCCGCCGCTCTTCGCCGAACTCACCCAGCAGATCGCCTTCGGTCGAGACGATTCGCAGGGGGATCTTGGGCTGGTAATCGGTCAGCGACTCCAGCGACGGAAGCGTCGGATAAAGCAGTGCCAGCACGAACGCGCCCAGCAGGCCACCGACGACGGCCAGCCCAATCAGGACGGACCCGACGTAGAGGAGCCACCGCTTTAGCATGGGGGAATAAAACTTGCCGGACCGGGGGGTGGGACCGGCAATTATAGGCAGGGTTACAACAAAAGAATCCACCCGGGACAAACAATTTGACAAGGTTCATACTTGCTGCCAACCTTTAATGTAGATTGTCAGCATTGCGCAGAAGGTTGCCATGCTTGCTGAGAAACTGAATTCGGTCCTGGGCTTGTTCAAGACCAAGTCCCCCTCGTTGATCGGGGTCGACATCAGCTCGACCTCGCTCAAGCTGGTCGAGCTCGCCGACGCCGGGAAGGGTGCGCGCCGGCTCGAGCGCTACGTAATCGAGCCGCTGCCCAAGGATTGCGTCACCGACGGCAACATCGCCAACCTCGACCAGGTTAGCGACGCCCTCAAACGGGCCTGGAAGCGTCTCGGCAGCCGCACCCGCAACGTCGCGCTGGCCCTGCCCGCGGCGATGGTAATCACCAAGAAGATCATCGTGCCGTCCGGCCAGAAGGAGGAGGATCTCGAGCTCACCGTCGAGGCCGAGGCGAACCAGTACATCCCGTTCGCGCTGGACGAGGTCAACCTCGACTTCCAGATCCTCGGGCCGGCGCCGAACAACCCGGACGAGGTCGAGGTCCTGATCGCCGCTTCCCGCAAGGAGAAGGTCGAGGACCGGGTGGCCATCGGCGAGTCGGCGGGCCTGAGGCCGCGGGTGATGGACGTCGAGTCCTACGCGACGCAGGAGGCCTTCCAGCTCATCGCACCGTCGCTGCCCGCCAACGGGCGCGACCAGAACATCGCCCTGGTCGACATCGGTGCCCACGTCACCCATTTCTACGTGCTGCGGAACAGCCAGTTCCTGTTCTCGCGCGACCAGGGGTTCGGGGGCAACCAGCTGACGCAGGACATCCAGCGCGCGTTCAACCTGTCGCCCGACGAAGCCGAGGCCGCGAAGAAGAACCAGGGCCTGCCGGAGAACTACGACGCCGACGTGCTGCAGCCGTTCATGGAGACGCTGGCGCTCGAAATCACCCGCGCGCTGCAATTCTTCTTCACGTCGACGGCCTACAGCCAGGTCGACCAGGTCGTGCTCGCCGGCGGCTGCGCGCTGCTGCCCGGCCTTGACGAGCTCGTCGCCAAGCGCGCCGGCGTCGCGGCGGTCGTTGCCAATCCGTTTGCCAGCATGACGGTGTCGGACCGGATCCGGCCGCGGCAGCTCGCGCAGGACGCGCCGATGCTGCTGATCGCCTGCGGGCTCGCACTACGGAGCTTCGACGAATGATCCGCGTCAACCTGCTGCCCCACCGCGAGCAGAAACGGCAGGCCCGCCAGCGTCAGTTCGTCTCGCTGGCGATCGCCCTGGCGGTGCTTGGGCTGGCGGTCGTCGGCCTCGGCCACGTGGTCTTCGCCGGCCAGATCGAGAACCAGCAGAGCCGCAACCAGCTGCTCAAAGGCGAGATCGCGAAACTCGACGAGCAGATCCGGGACATCGACAAGCTGCGCGAGCAGACGCAGGCGCTGCTGGCGCGCAAGCAGGTCGTCGAGACGCTGCAGACGAACCGGACCGAGACGGTGCACCTACTCGACCAGATGGTCCGCCAGCTGCCCGACGGCATCTATCTGCGCTCGCTGCGGCAGACCGGCACCAAGGTCACCGTGGTCGGCTACGCGCAATCGAACGCGAGGGTCTCGACGCTGATGCGCAGCGTCGAAAGCTCGCCGTGGCTCGAGCGGCCGGAGTTGATCGAGATCAAGTCGGTGACTCTACCGGGCTCGACAGACGGCAGCAAGGTGAACGAGTTCACGCTGAGCATGCAGGTCAAGCGCGCCGCCCCGCCTGCCGAATCGGCGGCCGCTGTGCCGGCCAAGGGGGCGCCGGCGAAGGGGGCGCCGCCGGTGAAGGGCGCGCCTGCCCCGGCGAAGGCGCCCGCTGCGGGAGCAAAGGCATGACGCTCGACGACATCCGCCGCCTCAACATCCGCGACACCGGCAGCTGGCCGCTGCTGCCGAGAGTCCTGGTGCTCGCCGCGATCGTCGTGCTGATCGTCGCCGCCGGCGCGCTGCTCGACTGGAAGGACCAGTACGACGCGCTGGACGTCGCGCGGCAGGAAGAGTCGAAGCTGCGCGAGCAGTACACGGCGAAGAAGGCGAAGGCGGTGAACTTCGACCTCTACGTTCAGCAGCTGAAGGAGATCGAGCTGTCGTTCGGCGCGCTGCTGAAGCAGCTCCCGAACAAGGCCGAGATGGACGCGCTGCTCACCGACATCAACCAGGCCGGACTCGGGCGCGGGCTGCAGTTCGAGCTGTTCAAGCCCGCGGCGCAGGAGCAGCTCGCCGATTTCTACGCCGAGCGTCCGATCAACATCAAGATTTCCGGCAACTACCACGACATGGGCGCGTTCGCGAGCGACGTCGCGCAGCTGCCGCGGATCGTGACGCTGAACGACGTCGCGATCGCCAACGA
>JBDTVU010000009.1:0-48520 GCA_040007035.1 Betaproteobacteria bacterium
GGTTGCCGGCGAGCCGGCCGGCGTCGAGCGAGTCGGCGAACATCACGACGATGCCTGCGAACGCGACGGTCATCGCGATCCACGTCCGCGCTGGCACCTTCTCCTTCAGCACCCACCGGCCGGCCAGCGCGGCGAGGAAAGGCGATACGCTCATCAGCACGAACGTGTTGGCGACCGTCGTCCGCGTCAGCGAGCCGATGAAGAAGAAGAAGGTGCCGGCGAGGAACAGGCCCGACACGAGGCCCGGCATTCCGGACGCGACGACGGCCTGCGGCATCCGCCGGCCGTGGAGGACGACCAGCACGCCGGCGACGAAGAGCGCCATGAACAACGAGCGCCAGAACACGATCTCCCACGCGTTGACGATCGAAAGCTGGCGGACGAGGATGCCGCCGGACGACCAGCACACGGCGGCGACGATCATGAACACGATCGCGCGGCGGTGGGCGTGCGCCTGCGGGCGCGGGGCGGAGGCGATCATCGGAAAGGCCCGCGGAAGATGCGCGGGCCGGAAGAAAAGCGCCGGCGGCGCGGTGGGCGCGTGCCGGCGTCGTCGTGCGAATTCTAGCGCGGCGTGCCTCGGCTGTCCAACCGCCGCACCGCGCGCAGCTCACGCGGCGCGCAGCATCTCGACGTGCAGGATCCCGTCCTCGAGGTACGGCGCCGCCATCGTGCGAAAGCCCAGTCCCGCATAGAACGCTTCGAGTCGCTGCTGCGCGGCGATCCGTATCGCGCGACCGGGCCACGCCGCGTTGCTGCGTGCCATGCCCTCGACCATCAGCGCGCGGCCGAGCCCGATCCCGCGATGCGACAGCGGGGTGACCACGCGGCCGATCGAGGGCTCCGGATACTTGCCGCCCGGATCGACGACGCGCAGATACGCGGCGAGCGCGCGGTCGCCACGCTGTTGCTCCCAGCCGAGGAGGTGCCAGGCGTCGACGTCGAATCCGTCGGCGTCGACAAACGTGCAGCGCTGCTCGGCGACGAACACTTGCTGCCGCAGCGCCATGACGGCGTACAGCGCGCCCGGGGCGAGGCCGGACAGGCGCGACCACTGCCATTCGAGTGCGGGTTGCGCAAGCTGCGCGAGGGCGGGGGTGAGCGCGTCCATCGGGTGCACGATAGCGCGCTGTGTGGCGGGCGTCGAGCGGCGAACGTCGGGCGATGTGCGGCGTGCGTCGACGATCGATGTTCCGCCGTCGACGGCCGCATGCCGCGCGCCAGGCGTCGAATATGCGACGTCGAACACCGGGCGCCGGAGAGCGCGAGCGAACGCGCGCCGGGTGAGTCAGCCGTGTGGTTCGACGTCGATGACGCAGCCCATCGCGGCGGCGATCCGCGCGAAGTCGGCAGCCGGAACGCGGGCGAAGCCGAAGCGGAACGCCGCGCCCCAGTGCGTCTTGCTGCGGATGAATTCGAGCTCAGCGATGAGCGGCTTCACCGGCGTGGCCTGCGCCGGCAGCCAGTCGATGGCGAGCCGGAACGGCCGCGCGCCGTCGTCGCCATCGGCCTGCCGGACGACGCCGTCGCGCACGCGGCCGACGGCGGTGAACGCCTGCAGCGGCGGCCCGTCGGGCCACGTCGTTCGCGGCGAGTAGTACGCGAAGCCGTCTCCGGCGCGCATCCGTTCGAGCGGCCCAGCCTTGCCGTGGTTCAATTGCGCGTATCCGCCGGCAACGGCGAGGTCCACGTGGTCGGCCGAAGCGACGCCGATCCAGCAGTTGGGAGAGGTTGTCATGTTCATCCTTCGCCTGCGGGGCTCACGCCGCGCGGGTGGAGAGCTCGGGCGGATGAATGACTTCGATCCGCGGGAGGCTGGCGTGCGGCGCGACGTCCGGCCGAGGCCGCGGCGCGACGCTGCGGCGGAGCAGCTCGGCGCACAGCGCGCCGGCGGCCATCAGCGCGATGCCCGCCATGAGCGCGGGACGGGCGACGAGCGCGGCGACGTTGCGCAGGTCGACCGGCATGAGCGGCCTCGCCACCTTCACCGCCACGGCGGCGACGAGAAGCGCGGCGCCGGCCAGCATGACGGCGACCGCCCAGCGCGGAACGCCGCGGAACCGCGCGTTGCCGCGCTGCCGATGGCGGAGCAGCGCCACGGCGGGAAAGATCAGCGTCACGGCGAGGCCGATCGCCGCGAGTCCCGTGGTGCCGAGTTGAACGATGCTGGCGAGTCCGCCGTGCGCCGCCGCCGCGCTGGCGAACGTGCGCAGCATCCGGGCGAGCGGTGGTGCGGCTTCGACCGCCAGCGCGATCTGCAGCGCGACGAGCGAGGCGAGATACGAGTAGCGCAGCATCGGGCGTCCTCCCGGCAGCGGTGCGCCGGAACGGGATTGCTCCGGTGGGCCGTCGACGCCACTCTAGGCAGCCACGATGGCGCGCACCATCCACCGGACGGATGAGCCGCGGCCGCCGCTTGGCGGCCGATCGCGCGGGCGCTCACCAGACGAACGGGACGATGCGCCGTGTGCGCTGCACGTACGCGTTGTAATCGGGATGCAGCGCGGGCATCGCCGCTTCCTCGATCCGCGCCTTCGCGTGCAGCACCAGCCCGAGCGCGACGAAGACGAGCCATCGCCACGGCGCCGCGTAGCCGACGCAGCAGCCGGCGCCGAACAGCAGCACGGCGAGGTACATCGGATGGCGGACGAAGCGATACGGACCGCCGGTGACGAGGTGCCCCGACGGCTTCGGCTCGGGCCGGATGTTGAAGTTGCCGGGACGGTTCGCGGAGAGCGCCCACAGGCCGAGCGAGATGGCGGCTGCGACGAGCACGGTCGCTGCGACATTCCATCGCGGCGCGTTCCACGGCAACGCGACCGCTGCGATCAGCGCGAACTGCAGGGCGACGAGAGCGATCGAGCGCATTGCGACAGGCGGACGCATTTGGCGGCGCCCCCAGCTTAACCTAGAATTGCGGTGACCAGAGGAGGCAGGGTGAGCGCACATCGGATCGCCGTGATACCCGGCGACGGCATCGGCAAGGAGGTCGTTCCGGAAGGCCTGCGCGCGCTGGAGGCCGTCGCGCGCAAGTTCAAGCTCGAGTTCACCTGGCAGGAATTCGACTGGAGTTGCGACTACTACCTGAAGCACGGCCGGATGATGGCGGAGGACTGGTTCGACCAGTTGAAGGGCCGCGACGCGATCTTCTTCGGCGCCGTCGGCTGGCCGGCGACGGTGCCCGACCACGTGTCGCTGTGGGGTTCGCTGATTCAGTGGCGGCGCGGGTTCGACCAGTACGTGAACCTGCGACCGTGCGCGCTGATGCCCGGCATCCCGACGCCGCTCGCCAACCGCAAGCCGGGCGACATCGATTTCGTCGTCGTCCGCGAGAACACCGAGGGCGAGTACTCGTCGGTCGGCGGCCGGATGTACGAAGGCACCGAGCGCGAGATCGTGTTCCAGGAATCGGTGTTCTCGCGCAAGGGCGTGGACCGGATCCTCCAGTTCGCGTTCGAGCTCGCGCGGAAACGCAAGGCGAAGCACGTGACGTCGGCGACCAAGTCCAACGGCATCTCGATCACGATGCCGTTCTGGGACGAGCGCTTCCGCGCGATGGCCGCGAAGTACCCGGACGTGCGCGTCGACCAGTACCACATCGACATCCTGACCGCGCACTTCGTCCGCTTCCCGGACCGTTTCGACGTCGTCGTCGGATCCAACCTCTTCGGCGACATCCTGTCCGATCTCGGTCCTGCGGTCTGCGGCACGATCGGCATCGCGCCGTCGGCGAACATCAATCCCGAGCGCGTCTATCCGTCGATGTTCGAGCCGGTCCACGGCTCGGCGCCGGACATCGCCGGCAAGGGGATCGCCAACCCGATCGGGCAGATCTGGTCCGGCGCAATGATGCTGGAGCACCTCGGCCACGCGGACGCCGCGGCAGCGGTGATGCGCGCGATCGAGGGCGTGCTGACCGACCCGGCGGCGCCGCGGACGCCCGACATGGGCGGCAAGGCCACCACCGTCGAGCTGGGCAAGGCGATCGCCGCGGCGATCTGAATCCGGCGTGCGCCTGGCGGACGGGACGGCGCGCGTCTCAACCGCGCCGGGCGGCTTTGTGGCAGCATTACGCGGCACGCGAACGTGCCGGCCCGCGGACACGGCTTCAGGGAGATTCGAATGGCATTGCAGATCGGGGTTCCACGCGAGGTGTTTCCTGGCGAGAAGCGGGTCGCGACCGTGCCGGAGGTCGTCGAAAAGCTGATCAAGCAGGGTTTCCGGGTCGCCGTCGAGGCGGGCGCCGGCGACACGGCGCAGATCAGCGACGACGCGTACCGCGCGGCGGGCGCCGAGGTCGTCTCCGATCGTGCGAAGCTGTGGGCGACGTCCGACGTCGTCTTCAAGGTGCGCGCACCGAACGACGAGGAGCTTGGCCTCCTGCGCGAGGGTGGCGTGCTCGTGAGCTTCATCTGGCCCGCGCAAAATCCCGAGCTCCTGCAGAAGCTCGCCGCGCGGAAGGCGACGGTGCTCGCGATGGACAGCGTGCCGCGCATCTCCCGCGCGCAGAAGCTCGACGCGCTGTCGTCGATGGGGAACATCGCCGGCTACCGTGCCGTCATCGAGGCGGCGCACGAATTCGGGCGCTTCTTCACCGGCTCGATCACGGCGGCGGGCAAGGTGCCGCCGGCGAAGGTGTTCGTGATCGGCGCGGGCGTGGCGGGCCTCGCCGCGATCGGCGCCGCGTCCGGACTGGGCGCGATCGTGCGCGCCAACGATACGCGTCCCGAGGTCGGCGACCAGGTCAAGTCGATGGGCGGCGAATACGTCGGCGTCGACTACGTGGAGGAGGGTTCCGGCGTCGGCGGCTACGCGAAGGTGATGAGCGAGGGCTTCCAGAAGGCCCAGCGCGACGTGTTCGCGAAGCAGGCGAAGGAAGTCGACATCATCATCACCACGGCGCTGATCCCGGGCAAGCCCGCGCCGCGGCTCATCACCGAGGACATGGTCAAGTCGATGAAGCAGGGCAGCGTCATCGTCGACATGGCCGCGGAGCAGGGCGGCAACTGCGAGTGCACGGTGCCGGGCGAGGTCGTCGTCCGGCACGGCGTGACCATCATCGGCTACAAGGACCTGCCCTCTCGCCTCGCGAAGCAGTCGTCGACGGCGTACGCGACGAACCTCTTCCGGCTGACGGAGGACCTGCTCAAGACGAAGAGCATCGAAGGCGATGTCGTGAAGATCGACATGCAGGACGAGGTCCTGCGCGGCACGACGGTGATCGACAGGGGCGAGATCACGTGGCCGCCGCCGGCGCCGAAGCTCTCGGCCGCGCCGGCCGTCGCAGCCGCCAAGCCCGCGGTCCCTGTCACCAAGCCGAAGGGCCACGGCCAGGCCGACGCTCCGATGGACGGGACGAAGACGGCGATCCTGTTCGGCGTCTGCGCGCTGCTGTTCGTTCTCATGGGGCTCTACGCGCCGACGAGCTTCCTCGGCCACTTCACCGTGTTCGTGCTCGCCTGCTTCGTCGGCTACATGGTCGTCTGGAACGTGACGCCCGCGCTGCACACGCCGCTGATGAGCGTGACCAACGCGGTGTCCAGCATCATCGCGATCGGCGCGCTGGTGCAGCTCGCGCCCGACCTGACGAAGATCTCCGCCGACCTCGCGCGCCCGAACGAGTGGATACGCTGGCTGTCGGTCGGGGGGATCGCGCTGGCCACGATCAACATGTTCGGCGGCTTCGCGGTCACGCAGCGCATGCTCGAAATGTTCCGCAAGTGAGGATGGCGAGACCATGAACCTCAGCCTTTCGACGGTCTCCTACCTCGGAGCCACGATCCTGTTCATCCTGTGCCTCGGCGGGCTGTCCAACCCGGAAACGTCGCGCCGCGGAAACCTCTACGGGATGATCGGCATGACGATCGCGGTGTTCGCCACCGTGTTCGGCCCGCAGGTCACGAGCGCCGGCTTTCCGTACATCCTCGCCGCGATGGTCGTCGGCGCGGGGATCGGCCTCTACGCCGCGCGCGTCGTGAAGATGACGCAGATGCCGGAGCTCGTCGCGCTGATGCACAGCCTCGTCGGCCTCGCCGCAATGCTGGTCGGCTACGCCAACTTCGTCGACCCGGCGGTGTCGGTCGGCATGACGCCGGCGGAGAAGTCGATCCACGAGATCGAGATGTACCTCGGCGTGCTGATCGGCGCGGTGACGTTCTCCGGCTCGGTGATCGCGTTCGGCAAGCTGTCCGCCAGGATCAGCGGCAAACCGATGCTGCTGCCGGGGCGGCACTGGATGAACCTCGTCGGGCTCGTCGTCGTCATCTACTACGGCTACGTGTTCGTCAACTCGCACACCGTGGCCGCGGGGCTGACGCCGATGATCGTGATGACCGTCGTCGCGCTCCTGTTCGGCGTCCACATGGTGATGGCGATCGGCGGCGCCGACATGCCGGTCGTCGTGTCGATGCTGAACAGCTACTCGGGCTGGGCGGCGGCGGCCACCGGCTTCATGCTCTCGAATGACCTGCTGATCGTCGTCGGCGCGCTGGTCGGATCAAGCGGCGCGATCCTGTCCTACATCATGTGCAACGCGATGAACCGCAACTTCATCAGCGTGATCGCGGGCGGCTTCGGCACGGGCGAGGGCGCGCCGGCCGCGGCCGGCGCCGTGCAGCCGGCGGGCGAGGTGAACCCGATCCTCGCCCCCGAAACCGCCGAGCTCCTGCGCGAGGCGAAGAGCGTCATCATCGTCCCGGGTTACGGCATGGCGGTCGCGCAGGCGCAGCACACCGTGTACGAGATCACGAAGACGCTGCGCGAGAAGGGCGTCAACGTCCGCTTCGGCATCCACCCGGTGGCGGGCCGCATGCCGGGCCACATGAACGTGCTGCTGGCCGAGGCGAAGGTGCCTTACGACATCGTGTTCGAGATGGATGAGTTGAACGCGGATTTCCCCGCCACCGACGTCGCGATGGTCATCGGTGCTAACGACATCGTCAACCCGGCGGCGCAGGAAGACCCGACGAGCCCGATCGCCGGCATGCCGGTGCTCGAAGTGTGGAAGGCGAAGACGTCGATCGTAATGAAGCGCAGCATGGCGTCCGGCTATGCCGGCGTCGACAATCCGCTGTTCTACAAGGACAACAACCGCATGCTGTTCGGCGACGCCAAGAAGACGCTCGACGAGGTCCTCCTGGCGTTGAAGGCCTGACGTCCGGTCGCGCGTCGCTCTCGCCGCACGGCGGGCGCCACGCAACGAAGAAGTCGCGCGATGCCGGGCCTCCTGTCCCACCTGACCGTCCTCGACCTCTCCCGCGTGCTCGCGGGGCCTTGGTGCACGCAGTTGCTCGCAGACCTCGGCGCGACGGTCATCAAGATCGAGCGCCCCGGCACCGGCGACGACACTCGCGCGTGGGGTCCGCCGTACCTGAAGGACGCGCAGGGACGCGACACGTCCGAAGCTGCGTACTACCTCTGCTGCAATCGCGGCAAGATGTCGGTCGCCGTCGACTTCACGCAGCCTGAGGGCCAGCGGATCGTCCGCGACCTGGCGCGCGGCGCCGACGTGCTGGTCGAGAATTTCAAGGTCGGCGGGCTCGCCAGGTACGGCCTCGACTACGCGAGCGTTTCGGCGGACAACCCGCGCCTCGTCTATTGCTCGATCACCGGCTTCGGGCAGGACGGCCCGTACGCAGGCCGCGCCGGCTACGACTTCATCATCCAGGGCATGTCGGGCTTCATGAGCGTCACCGGCGAGCGCGACGAGCTTCCGGGTGGCGGGCCGCAGAAGGCCGGCGTGGCGATCTCGGACCTGATGACGGGGATGTACGCGACGGTCGCAATTCAGGCAGCGCTCGCGCAGCGCGACCGCACGGGGCAGGGCCAGTGGATCGACGCCAGCCTGCTCGATTCGGCGGTGGCGATGATGGCGACGATGTCGCACAACTACCTGATGACCGGGACGCCGCCCGGCCGCATCGGCAACGCGCACCAGAACATCGTTCCCTACGAAGTGTTCGCCTGCGCCGACGGCCACCTGATCCTCGCCGTTGGCAACGACGGCCAGTTCGCGAAATTCTGCGCGGCCGCCGGCAAGCCGGAGTGGGCAGACGACCCGAGGTTCGCGAAGAACGCCGACCGCGTCCGGAATCGCGACGTGCTGGTGCCGCTGATCGCTGCCGTGGTCCGCACGCGTTCGCAGAAGGACTGGCTCGCCGCGCTGGAGCCGCTCGCCGTGCCTTGCGGTCCGATCAACCGGCTCGACCAGGTGTTCGACGATCCACAGCTCGTCGCGCGCGGCCTCAGGATGGACCTGCCGCATCCGCTCGCGGGCACGGTGCCGCAGGTCGGGACGCCGCTCCACTTTTCGTCGGGTCCGCTGTCGTACGACCGGCCGCCGCCGCTGCTCGGCGAGCACACTGCTGCCGTGCTGCGCGAGCGGCTTTCGCTTGCCGATTCGCGGATCGCGGAGCTGGCCGCGCGGGGCGTGGTGCAGGTACGGCCGTGACGGGCAGGCGCGCTCGCGCCGCTACTTCACCGTGACCCAGTACGGAACGACGAAGTTGTCGGCGCGGTGCACGGCCGTCACGTTGTCCCGCGACGCCCACGGGATCACCTGCCGGTGCAACGGCAGGTGGTTGGTCTCGGCGTTGTGCGCGAGCAGCGCCTCGTGGATCATCTTGAGGCGTGCCTCCGGGTTCATCTCGGTCTTCACCTTCGCCGTCAGCGCGTCGAGCTTCGCATTCGAGTAACGGCCGTAGTTGTAGTCGCCGTCGCCCTTGCCGCTGTACGTCGACAGCACCGGCTGCAGCACGAAGATCGCGTCGGTGTTGCCGCCGCCCCAGCCCAGCATGTACAGGCTGGTGTCGAGTTTCTCCAGCTTCGGGAAGTAGGTCGCGCGCGGCATCGCGTTCACCTTCGTCGCGACGCCGACCTGGCTCCACATCGCCGCCAGCGCCTGACAGATCTTCTCGTCGTTGACGTAGCGGTTGTTCGGGCAGTCGAGCGACACCTCGAAGCCGTTCGGGTAGCCGGCCTCGGCCAGCAGCTTCTTCGCCTTTTCCTTGTCGTAGGGCAGCCGCACCTCGAGCTCGGGGATCGTCATCGTCGGCGACGGCAGCATCGCGCCGGACGGTTTCGACAACCCGCGCATCGTGTTGCGGTTGATCGCGTCGATGTCGATCGCGTGGTAGAGCGCCTGCCGCACGCGCTTGTCCTTGAACGGGTTCTTGCCCTTGACGTTCGAGTACAAGAGCTCGTCGCGGTTCTGGT
The DNA here is from genome assembly GCA_040007035.1 of Betaproteobacteria bacterium. Lineage (GTDB taxonomy): Bacteria > Pseudomonadota > Gammaproteobacteria > Burkholderiales > Casimicrobiaceae > CAIWHR01. The sequence goes on from JBDTVU010000009.1 coordinate 9,214, forward strand.
CCATGCCGATGAACACGATCCGGTTCTCGGTGCCTTCGAGCACCTTGATCCCCGCGGTCTGCTTCAGGCGCGGCACGTCCTGCGGCGGCGGGTCGTTGATGAGGTCGACCTCGCCCGAGATCAGCGCGGCGAGCCGTGTCCCGTCGGACACGATCGGCGTGTAGACGACCTCGTCGGCGTTGCCCTCGAACGCCTTCTCCTTGATGCCCCACCAGTCCGGATTCTTCGTCAGCACGGTCTTCACGTCGGGCTCGCGCGCCTTCAGCACGTACGGCCCGGTGCCGTTCGCCTGCCGCGCGGTGACCATGTCCTCCTTGCCGGCGTAATTCTGCGGCTTCGTCGCCCGGTTCTTCTCGCACCACGCCTTCGACATGATGTTGATCGTCGCCAGGTGGTCGAGCATGATCGGGTTCGGCCCGTTGGTCTTGAATTCGACGGTGAGGTCGTCGACTTTCCGCGGCGTGCCCGCCGCGTTCGAATAGGCACGAAGCTGCGACGTGTCGGCGCGCGCCCGCTCGTAGCTGAACACGACGTCGTCGGCGGTGAACGGCGTGCCGTCGTGGAACTTCACGCCGGACCGCAGCTTGATCCGCCACGTCACGTCGTCGACCTTCTGCCACGACACGGCGAGCTTCGGCACCAGGCCGAGCGTCTTGTCGCGATCGACGAGGAACTCGTAGATCAGGCTGTTGATGTTGTTGGTCAGGCCCTCGTTCTGCGAATGCGGGTCGGTCGTCTGCATGTCGCCGCGGCCGGCCCAGCGCAGCGTCTTGGCGTCGCCGGCCGACGGGGCCAGCGCGAAGGTGCCGGCAAGCGTCAGCGACAGCGAGAACGACAACGCGATGGCGGGAAGGGAACGGCAGCTGCGACGGCTCATGCGGCCTCCTCGGTGATTCGTGATCGGCCACGGCACCGGTTTGCCCCGCGGCGAACGGAGGCGATCATAGCGCGCGGTCCGCGACCGGGGGTAATGCCGGGGTAGAATTCGCGCCGCCGCCCGGCCGCATCGCTGCCGGAGCGCACGCTGTCCGTCCACCGCCTGTCCCCACGCCCGCATGTCCGTGCCACCGTCCCCCGCCGCCCGCCTGCTCGCGCAGTTGGGGGACGCGATGATCGCCGACGCCGGTCCCCTTGCGCGGCGGATCGAGCGAGCGCGGCACACGCGGGCGCCGGACGCCGAGTGGGAGCGCCTCGCCGCCGCCGTCCTGCGCTCGGTCGAGCGCCGCCGCGATCGCGCCGCTCGCCGTCCGGCGGTCACCTATCCACCCGAGCTGCCCGTTGCGCAGCGCGCCGCCGACATCGCGGCCGCGATCCGCGATCATCAGGTCGTCATCGTCTGCGGCGAGACCGGATCCGGCAAGACGACGCAGCTGCCGAAGATCTGCCTCGCGCTGGGCCGCGGCGACCGCGGACTGATCGGCCACACGCAGCCTCGACGGATTGCCGCGCGCGCGGTGGCGACGCGGATCGCGCAGGAGCTCGGCACGGAGCTCGGCGCCGTCGTCGGCTACAAGGTCCGCTTCACCGACCACACGAGACCCGACGCGTTCGTCAAGCTGATGACCGACGGCATCCTGCTCGCCGAGACGCAGGGCGACCGGCTGCTCGCCGCGTACGACACGATCATCGTCGACGAGGCGCACGAGCGCAGTCTCAACATCGACTTCCTGCTCGGCTACCTGAAGACGCTGCTGCCCAAGCGGCCCGACCTCAAGGTGATCGTGACCTCCGCCACGCTCGACGCCGACCGCTTCGCCCGCCATTTCGGGACCGCGGGGACGCCGGCGCCGGTGATCGAGGTGTCGGGCCGCACGTACCCGGTCGACGTCCGCTACCGGCCGCTCGGCTCGGGCGCCGACGTCGCCGGCGGAGAGGCCGACGACGAGGAGGAACTCGAGGACGCGATCGTCGCCGCTGCCGAGGACCTGTGGCGCACGGGGCCGGGCGACATCCTCGTGTTCCTGCCTGGCGAGCGCGAGATCCGCGAGACGGCCGACCTGCTGCGCCGCGGTCTCGCCCGTCGCCCGTATGCCGCATCGCTCGAGATCCTGCCGCTGTACGCGAGGTTGACGGTCCCCGAGCAGCAGCGCGTGTTCTCGCCATCGTCGGGCCGGCGGATCGTGCTGGCGACCAACGTCGCCGAGACCTCGCTGACCGTCCCGGCGATCCGCTACGTGATCGACGCCGGGCTCGCGCGCGTCAAGCGCTATTCGGTGCGCAACAAGACGACGCTGCTGCAGATCGAGAAGATCTCGCGGGCCGCCGCGGCCCAGCGCGCCGGCCGCTGCGGCCGCGTCGCCGAGGGCATCTGCGTGCGGCTGTACGCGGAGGACGACTTCGCTGCGCGACCGGCGTACACCGATCCGGAGATCCTGCGTTCGTCGCTGGCGGCGGTGATTCTGCGGATGGCGGCGCTGGGGTTGCCCGACATCGACGCCTTCCCGTTCCTCGAGCCGCCGTCGCCGCGCGCGATCGCCGACGGCTACCAGCTGCTGCAGGAGCTCTCCGCCGTCGACGCCGGCCGCGCATTGACGCCGCTGGGCCGCGAGCTCGCGCGGCTGCCGGTCGATCCGCGGATCGGCCGGATGGTGCTCGCCGCGCGCGACGCGGGCTGCCTCGCCGAGGTGCTGGTGATCGCGAGCGCGCTGTCGGTGCCGGACCCGCGCGACCGGCCGCTCGAACGCCAGCAGGCGGCAGACCAGGCGCACCTGCGCTTCCGCGACGAGCGCTCGGATTTCCTGTCGCTCATCGCGCTGTGGGAGTTCTTCGCCGACCGGCTCGCGCAGAAGCTCACCCACCGCAAGCTCGTCGACGCGTGCCGTGCGCAGTTCGTGTCGTTCCTCCGGCTGACCGAATGGCGCGACGTCCACAACCAGCTCGCGCACGAGGTTGCCGAGCAGGGCTGGAAATGGCAGCCGAAGATGCCGGCGACGATCGACGCCGCGCGCTACGAGTCGATCCACCGGGCGGTGCTCGCCGGGCTGCTGGGCAACGTCGGCATGCGCGGTGAGGACGGCGACGGCTACCAGGGCGCGCGCGGGATCCGCTACTTCCTGCACCCCGGTTCGGGCCTGGCGAAGAAGACGCCGAAGTGGGTGCTGGCGGCCGAGCTTGTCGAGACGTCGCGGCTTTACGCCCGGTGCGCGGGCCGCGTCGAGCCGGAGTGGATCGAGGCGGTCGCCGGCGACCGCGTGACGCGGGAGCATTTCGAGCCGCACTGGGATGCCGACCGCGGCGAGGTCGTCGCGAGCGAGCGCGTGCAGCTCTACGGCCTGACGCTGGTGCCGAGGCGCCGCGTGTCGTTCGGTGCGATCGAGCCGAAGCAGGCGCGAGAGATTTTCCTGCGCGAGGCGCTGGCGCCGGGCGCGCTGGCGACCAAAGGCGGCTTTCTCGCGCACAACCGGCGGCTGATCGCCGAGGTCGCGGAATTGGAGCACAAGGCGCGGCGGCAGGACGTGCTCGTCGACGACGAGGCGATTGCCGTGTTCTACGGCGAGCGGGTTCCCGAGGGGATTCATTCGCTGGCGGCGTTCGAGCGCTGGCGCGAGGGCGCCGAAAAGCAGGATCCGCGCGTGCTGCACTTCACCCGCGACACGCTGATGCGGCACGCGGCGGCGCACGTGACCGAGGCGCTGTTCCCGGAGACGATCGCGATGGCGGGCGCCGCGCTGCCGCTCAAGTACCGGTTCGCGCCCGGGCATCCGCTGGATGGCCTGACGCTGACGGTGCCGCTCGCGCAGTTGAACCAGCTCGACGCGGCGCGGCTGACGTGGCTGGTGCCGGGGATGATTCGCGAGAAGGTGACGTTCTACCTGAAGGCGCTGCCGAAGGCGCTGCGCAACCGGCTGGTGCCGCTGCCCGACGCGGTGACCGCGTTCCTCGACGCCGTTGCGTTCGGCCGCGACGCGTTGCCGGACGCGATCCGGGCGCACGTCAGGACGCGACTTTCCGAGTCCGTGCCCGCGGGCACGTGGGACGGCGACACACTGCCGCCGCACCTCGCCGTCAACGTCGTCGTCGTCGACGCTGCGGGACACGAGCTTGCGTCCGGGCGCGATCTCGCGGCGCTGCGGGCGCAGCTCGGTGAGGCGGCGCAGCTTTCGTTCGCGGCGGCCGGACCGTCGATCGACCGCCGCGGGCTGACGCGCTGGGATTGCGGCGACCTGCCGGAGTCGCTGACCAGCGTCCGCGACGGCCGCCGGATCACCGGCTATCCGGCGCTCGTCGACGACGGCGACAGCGTGTCGATCGTGCTCGTCGACACGCCGGAAGCCGCAACGGCGTCGATGCGTGCCGGCGTCGTGCGACTCGTGCGGCTGGCGCTGAAGGACGCGGTGGGGCGACTCGAGAAGGGCGGCCTCGGCTTCGCATCCGCCGCGTTGCAGCTGAAGACGACGATCCCGACCGACAAGCTGCTGGCCGACGTGCTGGCGGCCGTCTGCGATCGCGCGTTCGTCGGCGACGATCCGGTGCCGCGCAGCGAGACCGCGTTCGCAGAGCAGGTGCGACGGGCGCGGACTCGCCTGCCCGCCGTCGCCGAGGGGGCGTTCCGGCTGCTTGCGGCGATCGCGGCCCGGCATCACGCGCTGACGCAGCGGCTCGGCGCATTGCCGCCGGCGCTGTCGCGGCAGGGCGCCGTGGCACGCGGGCGTCGCGACGCGCTCGTCCATCCCGGATTCTTCGCAGCGACGCCGTGGGCGCAGCTCGGGCATCTCCCGCGCTACCTCGAGGCGCTCGAGCGGCGGTTGGAGAAGTACGCGGAGAATCCGGCCCGCGACGCCCGGCACGCCGGCACCGTCGCCGACTGGTGGCGGCGCTACGGCGAGCGGGTCGAGCGCAATCGGCAGGCCGGCCGGATCGAGCTGGCCCTCGACGCCTTCCGCTGGCTGCTGGAGGAGCTCTCGGTGTCGCTGTTCGCGCAGGAGCTGAAGACGCCGTTTCCGGTGTCATATAAGCGCCTGGAAAGGGCGTGGGCAGACCTCGACCGCTGACCGGGGCCTTTTTCTTGCATTGGCGCCCGGAATTCGTCCGTGCTACAGTAACTTAGCGGCATTTTGTCCAGAGCTTTCGAGGTCCGCCCGCGCGGTGGACCACGGGGTGGGTGCTGCGACGGACGTGCCGGCGATGCCGGCACGCGGGAGCTTGGCGCAACGATGCCCTCAACGTGAACTCGACGACCCACGAAACGGCGGCACGACGGCCGGTGACGAAGGAGATGTCGAGGATCCTCGGCGATTGCCGGGACCTCGCGATCCATCGGCTGCTGCTGTCGTTTTCGTCGCTGCTCGACCGTGTCGGCGATCTGCTGATGGATCGTGCGGGCATGACCGACGTCCGCGAGGAGCAGCAGCTCTTCCTCGATTCCCGGCAGGCGCTGAAGACCGAGCGTCCGAAGCTGATGGCCGAATTCGAGCGCAGGCTGCGGACGGACGTCAACGACCGCATCGTCGGCAAGGAAATACCGAAGGCCGATTTCTCGAAGGTCGACGTCGACAAGCTGACGCTCGTCGACACGTCGGCGATGGACGAGTCGGTCATCACCGGCAACATCACCCGGGTCGTCGAGAACCTGTGCCACGACGAGCTGCAGACGCTGAACCGCGGTGTCGGCCACCTGATGGGTCGGCCCGACCTCGAGACCGACAACAACCCGCTGTCGCCGGCGACGATTGTCGATGCTTTCGCCGAGGCGCTGAAGACGATGGAGGTGGAATACCCGGTCAAGTTCCAGATTCTGAAGGAGCTGAACCAGGCGTCGCTGGGCGACCTCAACGCGATCTACGCCGACCTCAATCGGCACCTCGCCAACCTGCGCGTCGTGCCCGCCGCGACGCGCTCGATCATCAATCGCGGCAGCCCCGGCGATCGCACGAGGGCCGCTGCGGCATCGGCATCGCCGGCAGCTGCGGCTGCAGCAGCAGCGGCGAAGCGGGCCGAGGCGCGTCCGGTCGAAGTCGACGTGATGGCGTTGTTCCGGCGGATGTTCGCCGGGCAGGCGATGTCCGCGATGGCGCCGCAGTCGCCGTTCGGTGCGATGGCCGACGCCGGCATCGCGGCACCCGCGCACGGCACGCCGTTCGGAATGCCCGCGGGCGGCGCAATGCCCGACGGAGGCGGGATGCCGATGGGCGGCCAGATGCCCGCGGGTGGCGGGACCGACTACCCGCAGATCGACGTCGGCGCCGGCCCGCGCTGGGTGCCGTCCGGACCGCTGGCGCCGACGCCGTCCGGCTACGTGCCCGGCGCCCCGATCATGTCGTCGCCGATGCTGGGCGAGGGCCTCGCGCGGTTGCAGGCGGGCGAGATCGGCTTCGACCTGGGCGGCGGCGCGATCATCCAGTTCTCGGGCATCCCCGAGGGCAAGCACAACGTCTTGCGCGACCTGCAGGAATCCCCGCTCGGCAAGCGCGCGAACCAGCTCGAGTCGATGACGATCGAGCTGGTCGCGATGCTGTTCGACTTCATCTTCGAGACGAGGGACCTGCCTGACGGCATCAAGGCGCTGCTCGCGCGGCTGCAGATCCCGGTGCTGAAGGCGGCGATGCTCGACGGGGCGTTCTTCGCCAAGAAATCGCACCCGTCGCGGCTCTTGGTCAACGCGCTGGCCGAGGCCGGCCTCGGTTGGTCGCCGGTGATGGGCGCGGACGACCCGCTGTACAAGGAAATGGCTCGGATCGTCCACCGCATCCTCGACGATTTCTCCGACAACCTCGCGATCTTCGACGAGCTGCGCGACGAGCTCGAGCGCTACCTCGCCGACGAGGAGAAGGCTGCCGAGGCCAACATCCAGACGACGGCCGAGGAGATCGACCAGCGCGACCGGCAGCAGATCGCGACGGTGGTCGCACGGGCCGAGGTCGAACGGCGGATCGAGGCGTACCCGATCCCGAACTTCCTGGCCGAGTTCCTGCGTGCGAAATGGCAGGTCGCGCTCGAGCACGTCCATGTGCAGAACGGCGAGGACAGCGAGGCCTGGGGCCAGATGGTGGCCACGCTGGAGGACATCGTCTGGAGCGTGCAGCCGAAAAAGGCGACCGAGGACCGCAAGCACCTCGTCGCGCTGCTGCCGTCGCTGCTGAAGCGGATGTCGGCCGGTCTGCACAGCGTGCCGTGGCCGCCCGGCGAGCGCGAGCGCTTCATGTCCAACCTGGTAGAGGCGCACGCCGCGGCGGTGAAGCCCGTGCTGGCGTCGTCGGCGCTGCCGACGGCGGCCGTCGCCGAGCAGGCGAAAGCGGAAGCGGAGATCGCCAAGGCGGCCGGCGACGAGGTCGCGGCGGCGAAAGCCGAGCTGCTCGCCGTGGCGATGGCGGCGGCCGAGCCGGCGCCGCCGGTCGAGGAGCCTGAGGTCATCGAGGACCAGTTCCTCGAAATCGCGCAGAGCCTCGAGCGCGGAATGTGGATCGAGTTCGAGGCCGACGACGGGCAACTGGCGTTCGCAAAGTTGGCGTGGATCAGCCCGTTGCGCGGGACGTACCTGTTCACGAACCGGCAGGGCCAGAAGGCGCTGTCGATGACGGCCGAGGAGCTGGCCGAGCGGTTCCGCTCCGATCGTGCGCGGCTGGTCGAGGCCGAGCCGCTGGTCGACCGTGCGTTCGGCAGCGTCATCGCCGAGTTCAACGGCAAGTACGCCGAGGCGGAGCCGGCGGCATAGCCGACGCGAACGGACCGCCCCGGCGCAGCGTCGCCGTGGCCGCCCGCGCTCCGCCGTTGCGATAGACACCGTGGCTGGTTCCCCCTCCATCGGCGCGCTGATCGTCGGCGACGAGATCCTCTCCGGCAAGCGCGCCGACAAGCACCTCGCCCACATCATCGAGACGCTGGGCAGGAGGAAGCTGGCGCTGTCGTGGGCACGCTACGAGGGCGACGATCGCGGCCGCCTGACCGCGGTGCTCGCCCGGTCGTTCGCGCGCGGCGACATCGTTTTCGCCTGCGGTGGCGTCGGCGCGACGCCCGACGACCACACCCGGCAGGCGGCGGCCGCTGCGCTCGGCGTTCCGCTCGTCCGCCATCCGGAGGCGGTGGTTGCAATCGAAGCGCAGTTCGGCGCGGCGGCGTATCCGCACCGGGTGCTGATGGCGGAGTTTCCGGCGGGCAGCACGATCATCCCGAATCCGGTCAACCGGGTGGCGTCGTTCTCGATTCGCGACCACCACTTCTTCCCGGGCTTTCCGCAGATGGCGTGGCCGATGCTCGACTGGGTGCTGGCGACCCGCTATCCGACGCTGACGGCGCCGCCGGTCGGCGAGCGTGCGATCGTCGTCCACGGCGCGGGCGAGAGCCAGCTCCTGCCGCTGATGGACGAGAACATCGCGCGCTTCCCGCGCCTGAAGCTGTTCAGCCTGCCGTCGTTCCGGACGGACGGTGTGCGTCGGCTGGAGCTCGGCGTCCGCGGCGACCCGGCCGAGCTCGACGCGGCGCTCGCGCACCTGATCGCCGGAGTCGAGGCGGGTGGGTTCCGCTGGGAGCCGTACGTCGAGGCGCCTCCACTCGATTGACGTCCGCTGTCGTGCCGCCGCTCGCCGCGGGGCGCGTACCGCGGCGTTTCCGGTACGATGCACCCGGCGGGCACGCACAGGCCGGCGCGCGCGGCGCGACGTGATGGGGAGGGTCGGGTGAGGACGGGGCTCGGGCTGGACGACAGCGGTCACTGGTACGACGACGCGAAGGTCGGCGACGCGTTCTCCCGCACGCTGACGATCACCGACACCCATCTGGTGCTCGGGGCGGGCCTCATCGGCGACTTCAATCCGCACCACGTCAACGACGAGTACGCGAAAGGCTCGCGTTTCGGCACGCGGATCCTGCACGGGATGATCACCAGCGCGCTGATGGGCGCGCCGGTCGGCATGTATTTCCATGGCACGGCGATCGCCTACATCGAGCACGCCGCGAAATTCATGGCGCCCGTGCGCGCCGGCGACACGCTGACCACGTCATGGACCGTCACCGACCTGCACGCGAAACCGAAGCACGGCGGTGGCGTCGTCGTGCTGCACGGCGTCTGCCGCAACCAGTCCGCCACGACGGTGGCCGAGGCGGACGCGAAGATCCTCGTGCACGCGCGGACCTTACGCGCCGAGCTCAGCCCGGCGCCAGCGCCTCCGCGCACTCGGCGACGAGCTCCGGGCCGCGATAGATGAGCCCGGTGTAGATCTGCACCAGCGTTGCGCCGGCGTCGATCTTCTCCTTCGCGTCGGCGCCCGCCAGGATGCCGCCGACGCCGATGACGGGCAGCGCGCCATCGAGCGCCTTCGCCAGTGTCGCGATCACGGCGGTCGCCTGCGCCCGCAGCGGCCGGCCCGAGAGCCCGCCCGCCTCTTCGCCGTGCGGAAGGCCCTTCACCGCGACGCGCGAGACCGTCGTGTTGGTCGCGATGACGCCGTCGATCCGGTGCTTCACCAGCAGCCGCGCGATGTCGTCGATCGCCGGTGGCTCGAGATCGGGGGCGATCTTGATTGCCACCGGCGTGTACTTGCCGTGCGCGTCGGCGAGCTTCGCCTGCTCGGCCTTGAGCGCGGCGAGCAGCCCCGCCAGCGCGTCCTCGGCCTGCAATTCGCGCAGCCCCTTGGTGTTCGGCGACGAGATGTTGACGGCGACGTACGATGCGCGCCGGTACACGGCGCGCAGGCAGGTAAGGTAGTCGTCGACGGCGCGGTGGTTCGGCGTGTCGAAGTTCTTGCCGATGTTGAGGCCGAGGATCCCCGGCCACTCCGCAGCTTGCGCGTTGGCGAGGAAACGTTCCACGCCCTCGTTGTTGAAGCCCATCCGGTTGATCAGCGCCTCGGCGTCCGGCAGCCGGAACAGCCGGGGCTTCGGGTTGCCCGGCTGCGGCCGCGGCGTCACCGTCCCGCATTCGAGGTGGCCGAAGCCGAGCGCGGCGAGGCCGTCGATGTGCGCGGCGTTCTTGTCCAGACCGGCGGCGAGGCCGATCCGGTTGGGGAACGCGAGGCCCATCGCGGTCACCGGCGACGGTGCCACGTCACGCGTCATCGCCCGGGCGAGGCCGATCCGCGACGTCGCGTCGAGGCTGCGGAACGCGAGGTCGTGCGCGGTCTCGGGGTCGAGCGCGAACAGGAAGGGGCGCAGCAGCGGGTAGTACGCGAAGCTCATGACGGCGGGGCGGGAGGCGCGGCGGCGGGCAATCCGTTCCGCGGCGAGGACAGGGCGATGATACCATTCGCGCCCGTCGCTTCCCTCCACCTCCGATCGTGCTCCGATTCCTCTGCGTCGCGCTCTGCTTCCTCGTCGTGCTGCCCTCGGCTGCCGCGACGAAGGCGCCGCCGCCCGGCTACGCGACGCGACCGGAGGTCCGCGCGTTCATCGACGAGATGGTCAATGAGAGCGGCTACGACCGGGCGGCGTTGAAGCGCGCGTTCGCTGCCGCGCGTTTCCAGCCGCAGATCGTCGCCGCGATGCAGCGGCCGCTGCTCGAACCGCCGAAATGGTTCGACTACGCGCCGCAGTTCCTCTCGCCGGCGCGCGTCGACGGTGGCGTCGCGTGGTGGAACGCGCACGCGGCGGCGCTGGCGCGCGCCAAGGCCGACTACGGCGTGCCGGCGGAGGTGATCGTCGCGATCGTCGGCGTCGAGACGTTCTACGGCCGTTACACCGGCCGCTACCGCGCGCTCGACGCGCTCGCCACGCTCGCCTTCGACTATCCGCGGCGCGCAGCGTTCTTCCGCGGCGAGCTGAAGCAGTTCCTGCTGCTCGCGCGCGAGCTCGGCGTCGCGCCGACGGTGCCGAAAGGCTCGTTTGCCGGCGCGATGGGAATCCCGCAATTCATGCCCGGCAGCTACCGCAATTTCGCCGTCGACTTCGACGGTGACGGCCGCGTCGACCTTTGGGGCAGCGGCGACGACGTCGTCGGCAGTGTGGCCAACTTCCTCGCCCGCCACGACTGGGCGCGGGGCCAGCCGGCGCTGCTGCCGGCGGCGATCGCCGACGACGGCCGCGACGTCGTGCTGCGACGGCTCGACGGCGGGATGAGCGAGCGCCGCGCGCTCGACGCCTGGGCCGGCGACGGCGTCACTGCATCCGACGCACCGGCCGATCTCGCGCCGGACCCGGTCGGGCTGCTGATGCTGGAGGAAAAAAGCGACGGCGCCGAGACTGCGAGCTACTGGATTGCCTGCAACAACTTCTACGTGATCACCCGCTACAACCGCAGCCGGCTCTACGCGGCCTCGGTGTGGCGCCTCGCGCAGGCGATCAGGACAGCGCGCGGCGGCGCGCCTTAGCTCGCGCGACGAGCCGGAAGATCACTCTCGGGAATCCCGGCTCGTGGGCTGGCGCGCCGTCGCCGCCAATGCACGCGCACGTTCGACCAGCCCGCGGGTCGACGCGTCGGTGGCTGCCGGCAGCGGCGCGCCGTCGATCAGCGCGGCGGCGATCGGCGCGGCGAGCGTCTTGCCGAGCTCGACGCCGAACTGGTCGAACGGATTGATCCCGTAGAGCACCGACTCGACGAACGTCCGGTGCTCGTACAGCGCGATCAACTGCCCCAGCCGCCGCGCATCGAGCGCGGGCATCAGGATCGTGGTCGACGCCCGGTTGCCGGGGCACACCCTTGCCGCGACGGCGGCGTCGAGGTCGATGCCGGCCAGTCCCTTGCGCCCGAGTTCGGCGCGCAGCGCATCGACGCCCCGTCCTTCGAGCAGCGCCTGCGCCTGCGCCAGCGCATTGGCGACCAGCAACGACTGCTGCTGTCCCCGCGGATGCGCAGCGCGCACCGGCACGATGAATTCGACTGGCGCCTCGCGGGTGCCCTGGTGCAGCCACTGGAAAAATGCGTGCTGGCCGTTGGTGCCGGGGGCGCCCCACAACGCCGCCGCCGTCGCGCCCGCCACCGGGCCGCCGTCGCGCGCGACGCGCTTGCCGTTGCTCTCGAGGACGAGTTGCTGGAGGAACGACGGCAGCAGGTCGAGCGCCTGCGAATACGGGACGACGACTCGGTCCGAATGGCCGAGATGGCGCGCGTTCCACCAGCCGACGAAGCCGAGCACCGCCGGAAGGTTCCGCTCGAGCGGCGTCGTGCGAAAGTGGTCGTCCATCGCTGCCGCGCCGGCCAGCAGCGCAGCGAAGCCGTCCCATCCGAGCCGGATCGCGATCGCGAGGCCGGCGGCCGACCACAGCGAGTAGCGGCCGCCGACCCAGTCCCACATCGGCAGCGCGTCGGCGTCGGCGACGCCGAATTCGCGCGCGGCCGCGACGTTGGCGGTGACGGCGACGAAGTGCGGCGCGACGTCGACCTCGGGGCCGAACGCCGACTCGAGCCAGCCCCGGGCGCCGATCGCATTGGCCAGTGTCTCCTGCGTCGTGAACGTCTTCGAGGTGACGACGAACAGCGTCGTCGCCGGGTCGAGCGGCGCCAGCGCGCGCGTGAGGTGCTCGGGGTCGACGTTGGACACGAACGCGACGTGGGTGGCGGCGGGCGCCGTTAACGCCAGCGCGTCGCAGACGAACTTCGGGCCCAGGTCGGAGCCGCCGATGCCGATGTTGACGACGGCGCGGATCGGGCGACCCATCGCCCCGGTGCGCGTGCCGCCCGCGATCGCGTCGGCGAGTGCCTTCATCCGCGCCTGCGTCGCGCGGATGCCGGGCACGATGTCGCGGCCGTCGACGGACAGCGGGATGTCGTCCTGCCGCCGCAGCGCCATGTGCAGCGCAGGGCGGCGCTCGGAGAGGTTCACCTTCTCGCCGGCGAAGAGCGCGGCGATCCAGCCTTCCAGCCCGATCGCGCGCGCGTGCGCGGCGACGAGCGGAAGCGTGTCCGCGGCGAGCCGTTCCTTCGACACGTCGACCAGCCAGTCTTCCCATGCGAACGACAGCCGCTCGAACCGCTGCGGGTCGCGCGCGAAGAGGCCGGCGAGCGGGGTTGCCGCCAGCGCGCGGCGATGGTCGGCGAGAGCGGCAGCGGAGGGAGGCGTCATCGAGGCGGGATCCGGAAACAGGGCACGGCGCGAAAGAGGGCACGGCGCACCGCGCCGGTGCGATCGAGGATAATCGATTGGGCACGCAATGCAAACTCGCTAGAATCAGTCCTCCACTTCGATGGCTGCACCCGCGATGGATACGACCGACGACAAGGACCTTCCGCTGCGCGAGGACACGCGCCTTCTCGGCCGCCTGCTTGGCGACGTGCTGCGCGCGCAGACCGGCGACGCGGGCTTTGTGCGCATCGAGGCGATCCGGCAGACGGCGATCCGGTTCCGCCGTGCCGGCCACGACGACGCGCCCGCGGTGAAGAGCGAGCTCGACGCGCTGTTGAACGTCCTGCCGATCGGCGAGACGCTGGACGTCGTCCGCGCGTTCAGCTACTTCTCGCACCTGGCCAACATCGCCGAGGACGTCCACCAGAACCGCCGCCGCCGCGCGCACGCGCTCGCCGGGTCGCCGCCTCAGCGCGGCAGCATCGCCGACGCGCTCGACCGCATCGCCGCGCACGGCACCGATGCCGCGACGATTGCCGCGTGGTTCGCCGAGGCGCGGGTGAGCCCGGTGCTGACCGCGCACCCGACCGAGGTCCAGCGCAAGAGCATCCTCGACGCCGAGCGCGAGATCGCGCGACTGCTGCAATGGCGCGACCGGGGCGAGTCGACGCCCGACGAGGCGCGCGAGTTCGAGACCGGGATCTACCGGCAGGTGCTGGCGCTGTGGCAGACGGCGATGATCCGGCTCTCGCGGTTGAAGGTCCGCGACGAGATCGACAACGGGCTCGCGTTCTACCGCTACACGTTCCTCGCCGAAGTGCCGAAGCTCTACGGCGCGCTGGAGGAACGGCTCGCCGCGAAGTTCGGGCTCGCTGCCGGTTACGCGCTGCCGCCGTTCCTGCGGCTCGGGTCCTGGATCGGCGGCGACCGCGACGGCAATCCGTTCGTCGTCGGCGAGACGCTGTCATACGCGATCGGCGCGCAGGCGGCGGTCGCGTTCGCGCACTATCTGGACGAGATCCACCGGCTGGGCGGCGAGCTGTCGATCTCGATGCGGCTCGTCCGGCCGACGCCCGGGCTGCTCGCGCTGGCGGCGGTCGCGCACGACGAAAACCCGCACCGTGCCGACGAGCCGTACCGGCAGGCGCTGATCGGCATCTACGCCCGCGTCGCCGCAACGGCCAGGGCGCTCGCGGGCTACGTGCCGCCGCGCGCGCCGCACGGCGAGCTGCCGCCGTACGCGGCGCCGGCCGAACTCGTCGCCGACCTGAAGACGATTGCCGCATCGCTCGCCACCCATGGCGCCGCGCTGCTCGGCGCCGGGCGGCTGCTGCCGCTGATCCGCGCGGTCGAGGTGTTCGGCTTCTATCTGGCCGTGCTCGACCTGCGGCAGAATGCCGACGTCCACGAAGGCGTCGTCGGCGAACTGCTCGCGCGCGCCGGTGTCGCCGCCGACTACGCAACGATGGCGGAAGCCGATCGCGTCGCGCTGCTCGCGCGCGAGCTTGCCAGCCCGCGGCCGCTCCATTCTCCGCACCTCGCGTATTCGGAGCTGGCGACGACCGAGCTCGGCATCCTGCGCGTTGCCGCCGACGTCCATCGCCGCTACGGCGCCGAGGCGCTGCCCAACTACGTGATCTCGAAGTGCGCATCGGTGTCCGACCTGATGGAAGTCGGCGTGCTGCTGAAGGAGGTGGGGCTGCTCTGCGGCACGGAGCTCGCCGTCGACATCATTCCGCTGTTCGAGACGATCGACGACCTCGAGCGCTGCGCGACGATCATGCGCGACGCGTTCGCGCTGCCGCTGTACCGCCGCTGGCTGGAATCGCGCCACCGCCGGCAGGAAGTGATGCTCGGCTATTCCGACAGCAACAAGGATGGCGGCTACGTCACGGCCAACTGGGCGCTCTACCGCGCCGAGCGGGCGCTGGTCGGCGCGTTCGCCGAGAGCGGGATCAGGCTGCGCCTGTTTCACGGCCGGGGCGGCACCGTCGGCCGCGGCGGGGGGCCGAGCTTTGATGCGATCCTCGCCCAGCCGGCGGGCAGTGTCACCGGCGGCCTTCGGATCACCGAGCAGGGCGAGATCATCGCCAGCAAGTACTCCGACCCGGATCTCGGCCGGCGCAATCTGGAGACGCTGGTCGCGGCCACGCTGGAGGCGAGCCTGTCCGACGCCGAGCAGCTCGGCGACCGCGCGGCGCAGTACTACGCGGCGATGGAGGAATTGGCGCAGCACGCGTTCGCCGCGTATCGCGGGCTCGTCTACGACACGCCGGATTTCGTGGCCTACTTCCGCGCGGCGACGCCGATCGCCGAGATCGCGGAGCTGAACCTCGGCAGCCGGCCGGCGTCGCGGACGGCGTCGACACGGATCGAGGACCTGCGCGCGATCCCGTGGGTGTTCAGCTGGGGCCAGTGCCGGCTGATGCTCCCGGGCTGGTACGGCCTCGGCTCCGCCGTCGACGCGTGGCTCGCCGCGCATCCTGACGGGCCGGGGATCGCGCTGCTGGCCGAGATGCACGCGCGCTGGCCGTTCTTCCGCACCGTGCTGTCGAACACCTCCATGGTGCTGGCGAAGACCGACCTCGCGATCGCGTCGCGCTACGCCGAGCTGGTCGCCGACGCCGGCACCCGCGAGCGGATCTTCTCCCGCATCGAAGCCGAGCACCGGCGCACCGTCGCCCATCTGCTCGCGATCACCGGCCACGCGAGCCTGCTCGAGGACAATCCGACGCTCGCGCGCAGCATCCGCAACCGGTTCCCGTACCTCGATCCGCTGAACCACCTGCAGGTCGAGTTGCTGCACCGCTACCGCGCGGGACAGACCGACGAACGGACGAGGCGGGCGATCCACCTGACGATCAACGGGCTGGCGGCCGGGTTACGCAACAGCGGCTGACGGCGCCGGAAGGCCGGAATCGCCAGGGGCGAGCGACGGCGGGATTCGTTGATCTGGATCAAATGCGAATTATTCGCATTCGTATTGACTTCAGGCCCGGCGACCGGCAGAATCCGGCCATCGCCACCCAAAACATATCGCCGGAGCCCCGATGAACGTCCGTCATTCCCGCCTCGCCGCCGCGACCCTCCTCACCGCCCTCACGCTGGCCGCCGCCGCTCGCGCCGCCGAGGAACCCGTCCTCAACCTCTATTCGGCGCGCCATTACCAGACTGACGAGGCGCTTTACGACAACTTCACCAAGGCCACCGGCATCAAGATCAACCGGATCGAGGCCGGCGACGACCAGTTGCTCGAGCGGATCCGCAGCGAAGGCGCGCACAGTCCCGCCGACATCCTGATGATCGTCGACGCCGCGCGGCTGTGGTCGGCGCAGGAGCAGGGGCTGTTCCAGCCGGTGAAATCGAAAGCGCTGGAGGACCGGATCCCGGCGTCGATGCGCGACCCGGCGGGCAACTGGTACGGCTTCTCCAACCGCGCGCGCGTCATCGTCTACAACAAGGCGACGGTGAACCCGGCGGATGTCGCGAGCTACGAATCGCTGGCCGACCCGAAGAACAGGGGCCGGGTCTGCACCCGCTCGGGCAGCCATCCGTACAACCTGTCGCTCGTCGCGGCGCAGATCGCGCATCACGGCGACGCGAAGACCGAGGAGTGGGCGAAGGCCGTGGTCGCCAACATGGCGCGCAGCCCGCGCGGCGGCGACACCGACCAGATCAAGGCGGTCGCCGTCGGCGAATGCGGCGTCGCGCTGTCGAACACCTACTACTACGTGCGGCTGATGCGCTCGACGAAGCCCGAGGAGAGGGAGTGGGCGGCGAAGACCGGCGTCGTGTGGCCGGACCAGGCGAGCTACGGCACGCACCTCAACATCGCCGGCGCCGGCGTGCTGAAGTACGCGCCGCACAAGGAGAACGCCGTCCGGTTCATGGAGTACCTCGCCGGCGATCAGGCGCAGGCGTACTTCGCCAACGGCAACAACGAATGGCCGGCGGTGAAGGGCGCAGTGGCGAACAATCCGGAACTCGAGTCGCTGGGCACATTCAAGGCGGATCCGCTGCCGATCTCGACGCTCGGGAAGAACACGCCGGCCGCGCAGAAGCTCGTCGACCGCGCCGGCTGGAAGTAACGCCGGCTCTGCATCGGGCCCGGGGTCAGCGGGGGCCGAGCGCCGTCGCCGGCACGGGATTCGCGACTGCCGGCGGTCGCGTTGCCGCGGCCCCGCGCCGCACGGCGCGCGCGAGGATCAGCAGCGGCAGCACGCCGACCAGCACGATGGCGAGCGACGGCAGCGCCGCTTCGGCCAGCCGCTCGTCCTTCGCCAGTGTGTACGTCTGGGTGGCCAGCGTGTCGAAGTTGAACGGTCGCATCAGCAGCGTCGCCGGCAGTTCCTTCATCGTGTCGACGAACACCAGCAGGGCGGCCGCCGCCGCACTACGCGCCAGCAGTGGCGCGTGGACGCGCAGCAGCGTCCCGCCGGTGCTGGCGCCCAGGCCGCGCGCGGCCGCGTCCATGCTCGGCGTGATCCGGGCGAATCCGGGCTCGATGCCGTTCCACGCGACGGCGAAGTAGCGGACGAGGTACGCGTAGATCAGCGCGACGACGGTGCCGGTGAGCAGCAGGCCGGCGTGAACGTCGAAGTGCCGCTGCAGCAGATCCGCGAGCCAGGCGTCGACGGCGCTGACTGGCAGCAACACGCCGACGGCGAGCACCGTGCCGGGCACCGCGTAGCCCAGCGCCAGCAGCCGGCTGGTGCCGCGCGTAGCCAGACCGGGAGCAAGACGCACCGCATAGGCGACGACGACGGCGAAAGCGACGGCGAGCACCGCCGTCACCGCCGAGACGCGGAAGCTGTTCCACGCGAGTTCGGCGAAGCGCACGGCAGCCAGCGTCTCCGGCTCGGACAGCGCGAGCCGGCCGAGCAGGAACACCGGCAGCGCGAAGCCGACGACGATCGGCATCGCGCAGACCAGCGCCGCCAGCGCGCCGCGCCAGCCGTGCAGGCGCGGCCGCGGCGGCGCCAGGGTGCCGCGAGGACGCGCGCCGCCTGCGACACGCGCGGCGCCACGCGACCAGCGCTCGAGCAGGATCGCGCCGACGACGAACGCGAGCAGCACCGCCGAGAGTTGCGCCGCGGCGACGCGGTCGCCGAGCGAGAACCACGCGCGGTAGATGCCGGTGGTGAACGTGTCGACGGAGAAATACGCAACCGTGCCGTAGTCGGCGAGCGTTTCCATCAGCGCCAGCGCGACGCCGCCGGCGATCGCCGGTCGCGCCAGCGGAAGATCGACCCGCCAGAACGTCGCCCGCGCGTCGAGACCCAGCGTGCGCGCCGCTTCGTTGAGCGAGGCCGGCCGTTCGGCGAACGCCGTTCGCGCCAGCAGGTAGACGTACGGATAGAGCACGATGACGAACATCGCCGCAGCGCCGCCGAGCGAGCGCACGTCGGGGAACCAGTAGTCGCCGCGGCTCCAGCCGTAGGCGCTGCGCAATGCCGATTGCACGGGCCCCGCGTACTCGAGCCAGTCGGTGTACGCGTACGCCATCACGTACGCCGGCATCGCCAGCGGCAGCAGCAGCGCCCATTCGAAGAAACGGGCGCCGGGAAAGCGCCGATGGGCGACCAGCCACGCGGTGACCGTGCCGCCGAACGCGACGCCGGCGCCGACCAGCGCGACCAGCGCCAGCGTGTTGCCGACGAAGCGCGGCAGCACCGTTGCCGAGAGATGCGCCCACACGCCGCCTTGTCCGGGCGCGAGCCCGAGAACGAGCACCGCGGCGACCGGCAGCGCGGCCAGCGCAGCCAGCGCGACGGCGACCGCGACGAGCAGCCGTGCGCTACCCATTGCCGCCGCGCGTGGCGCGACACCCGGAACCCGGGCGCGGGCGGGACGGCCGGCAGGGGCGCGGGCAGCGGCGCATCGGTCGATTATAGACGGCGGGTGCGCACCCGGGTCGCCGCGACGGCGGGGCGTAATCGCGCTCTCCGCAGTTATAATCGGAACACTCGCGCCGCGGCTGCCGGCGGACGCGGCGTCAACCTCGATGCGCATCCTCCTTTCCAACGACGACGGATACTTCGCGCCCGGCCTCGAGCGGCTCGCAGCGGCGCTCGCCGCCCGTGCCGAGATCACCGTCGTCGCGCCCGAGCGCGATCGCAGCGGCGCGTCGAATTCGCTGACGCTCGACCGGCCGCTGACGGTGCGGCGGGCGCCGAACGGCTTCCTGTTCGTCAACGGCACGCCGACCGACTGCGTGCACCTCGCCGTGACCGGCCTGCTCGAGCAACTGCCCGACATGGTGATCTCGGGGATAAACCTCGGTGCCAACATGGGCGACGACACGATCTACTCGGGCACCGTGGCGGCGGCCACTGAAGGCTTCCTGCTCGGCATCCCGTCGATCGCGATTTCGCTCGCATCGAAGACGGCCAGCCACTTCGAGACCGCAGCGGCGATCGCGCTGGAACTCGTCGACCGTCACGCGGCGCGGCCGCTCGGCCCGTCGCTGCTCAATGTCAACGTCCCGGACGTCCCGCGCGACGCGCTCCGCGGCTACCGCCTCACCCGGCTCGGCCGCCGCCACAAGGCCGAGGATGTGATCAAGCAGAAGAGCCCGCGCGGCGAAACCGTCTACTGGGTCGGCGCCGCGGGGCCCGCGGCGGACGCCGGCGAGGGCACCGATTTTCACGCCGTCGAGCACGGCTACGCATCGGTCACGCCGTTGCAGATCGATCTCACCAACCGCGACCAGATGGCGCCGGTCGGGAACTGGTTGACGGCTTGACCGGGCGCGCGGCGACGCGCGAGGGCAGACGCGCGGCGACGCGCGAGGGGGAGCAGGCGATGGGGACGCTCGGCGGCCGGATGTCGGGCATCGGGATGACGTCCGAGCGCACCCGCGCGCGGATGATCGAGCGACTGCGCGAGCAGGGCGTCCGCGACGAAGTCGTGCTGGCGGCAATGAACGCCGTGCCGCGGCACATCTTCGTCGACGAGGCGCTCGCGAGCCGCGCGTACGAGGACACGCCGCTGCCGATCGGCAGCGGGCAGACGATTTCGCAGCCGTGGGTCGTCGCGCGGATGACCGAGCTTGCACGGGCGGGCGGAAAGCTCGGGCGGGTGCTGGAGATCGGCACCGGCTGCGGCTACCAGACGGCGGTGCTGGCGCACATCGCCGGCGAGGTCTACACGGTCGAGCGGATCGGCGCGCTCGTCGCCCGTGCGCGGCGCAACCTGCAGTCGCTGAAGCTGAAGAACATCCGGCTGAAGCACGGCGACGGCTCCGCCGACCTCGGTGAAGAACTCGCCGTCGATGCGATCATCGTGACCGCAGGCACGGCGCAGGTGCCGACGGCGCTGCTGAAATATCTGCAGCCCGGCGGACGGATGGTGCTGCCGCTCGCGACGCACGGCGAGTCCGGCGACGGCATCCAGCGGCTGACCGTGATCGAAGCGGCGCCCGGCGGCTACCGCGAGCAGACGCTCGATGCGGTAAGATTTGTCCCGTTGCTGCCCGGCCTCGCGTGAGCGCAGGGGCAGCGTCCGCGCTGCCCTCGATGACGCCGCCACGACCCGATTCCGTTTTGCGTTCCGACCTCGCGACGATGCTGCGCCAGCTTGCAGTCGCGGCGCTGATCGTCGTCGCCGCCGCCGGCTGCGCGACGCGCCAGCCTGCCCCGGTCGAGGAACGCACCACGCGGCCGGTGCGACCCGCGCCCGCGCCGCCGCCGGTTGCGACACCCGCACCGGAGCCCGACTGGCGTCCGCGCGAATACACGGTGAAGCGCGGCGACACGCTCCACAAACTTGCGCTGGATTTCGGCCTCGACTATCGCGACCTCGCGGCGTGGAACGGCATCGAGAACGTCAACCTGATCCGCGAAGGCCAGGTGCTGCGGATCGTCGCGCCCGGCGACAACGGGCCCGGCGCCGCCGGCGTCACCACCGCGCCGCTGAAGTCGATGCCGCCGCCACTGCCGGGCGATGCGAGGCCGCCGTCGTCCGGACCGGCAGCACCGCTCGTGGTGCCGGGGCCGCGCAACGCCGACAACTACAAGTCGCAGCCGAAGTCAGTGAAGGAGCCGTACTCGGAGCAGGCGTTGCGCGACGTCCAGCGCCTCGCCAGCGCGGCCCCGCCCTCGGTGCCCGTGCCAGCGCCGGAGCCCGTCGTCGTCGCGCGCGCCGAGCCGAAGCCCGCACCCGAAGCAAAGCCGTCGCCGACCGACGCGAAACCGTCTGCTGCCGTCAGCGATGACGACGAGAAGCTGGACTGGATGTGGCCCGCCAAAGGCAAGCTCGTCACCGGCTTCTCGGACACGGCGAACCTGAAGGGCATCGACATCGCCGGCACGTCGGGACAGCCGGTTGTTGCCGGCGCCGCGGGCAAGGTCGTCTACGCGGGAACCGGGCTGCGCGGCTACGGCAAGCTCGTCATCATCAAGCACAACGGCACGTACCTGTCGGCGTACGCGCACAACCGCGACCTGCTGGTGAAGGAAGGGCAGCCGGTGACCCGCGGCCAGAAGATCGCCGAGATGGGCAACACCGACGCCGACCAGGTGAAGCTCCACTTCGAGATCCGCCGGCTCGGCAAGCCGATGGATCCGCTGAAATATCTTCCGCCGGCGTGAAAGCGCTGGCGGCACGAGTGGTTCGACCGGGAGAGTGACCGGCGCATGACCCCGCCGCGGCGCGCGCGTGAGGATCTCGAACCGGACCTGCCGGGCATCGAGCACGCCGATCTGCCGCCGGGTGACGCCAATGAGGACGCCGACGCGCATGCCGAATCGGACTCGCCGGCGGGGCATCATGCCGACAACGGCGCGCCCGAGCCCGACCGCTGGACGCAGGAGCTGCCGCTCGAGGATCCCGCGCCGGGCCTCGGCGCGGACTTCGTCAACGACCTGACGCAGATCTACCTCAACGACATCGGCCAGCACCTGCTGCTGTCGGCCGACGAGGAGCTCGTGCTGGCGCGGGCGATGAAGGCCGGCGACTTCGCCGCGCGGCAGACGCTGATCGAGCGCAACCTGCGGCTCGTCGTCAGCATCGCCAAGCGCTACACCCATCGCGGCCTCGCGCTGCCCGACCTGATCGAGGAGGGCAACCTCGGGCTCATCCACGCGCTGGAGAAGTTCGATCCCGAACGCGGGTTCCGCTTCACGACCTACGCGACGTGGTGGATCCGGCAGTCGGTCGAGCGCGCGATCATGAGCCAGTCGCGGACGATCCGGTTGCCCGCGCACGTCGTGAAGGAGTTGAACGTCGTGCTGCGCGCGCTGCGCCATCTCGAGATGCACGGCCCGGCCGAGGGCCGCGAGGCGTCGCTCGACGACGTCTCGCATCTTCTCGGCAAGCCGGTCGAGCAGGTGCGCAAGGTGCTGGGCTACAACGAGCACGTCACTTCCCTCGACGCGCCGTACGACCGCAACGGCAGCGTCTCGATCAGCGAGGGTGTGGCCGACGACGGCGTGCTGGCGCCGGAACTGCTGCTGCACAACAACGCGCTCGAAGCCTGGGTAAAGCAGTGGCTGGCCGAGTTGAGCGACCGCCAGCGCACGGTGATCGAGCGCCGTTACGGGCTGAACGGCTGCGACGTCGCCACGCTCGAGGAGCTCTCACGCGAGATCGGCGTCACCCGCGAGCGCGTCCGCCAGATCCAGGCGGAGGCGCTCGACAAGCTGCGCGCGCGGCTGAAGCGGCGCGGTCTCGACCGCGACGCGCTGTTGTAGGACGGGATCGCGGACGGAGGCGGTCGGGTCCTAGGTTCCTGCTATCGGCCGGCAACCTTCGTTCGGCCGAGCAGATTGTCGAAGTAATCGATCGTCCGGGCGAGGCCTTGATCCAGCGTCGTGTGCGGCTCCCAGCCGAGTTGCTCCCGGGCGAGGCCGATGTCCGGACAGCGTTGGGTCGGGTCGTCGCTCGGCAGCGGCTTGAACACGACTTCCGATCCGGAGCCCGTGAGCTCGACTACCTTCCGCGCCAGCTCGAGGATCGTGATTTCCACCGGATTGCCGAGATTCAGCGGGCCGGTGAGATCGTCCGGCGACGCCATGAATTTCAGGATGCCGTCGATGAGGTCGTCGACGTAGCAGAACGACCGCGACTGGCTGCCGGTGCCGTGGAGGGTGAGCGGATTCCCCTGCAGCGCCTGGACGATGAAATTGGAGACGACCCGGCCGTCGTCGGGATGCATCCGCGGCCCGTAGGTGTTGAAGATACGCGCCACCTTGATGCTCAGGTTGTGCTGCCGCCGGTAGTCGAAGAACAGCGTTTCGGCGCAGCGCTTGCCTTCGTCATAGCACGAGCGGATGCCGACCGGGTTGACCCGTCCCCAGTAGCTTTCCGTCTGCGGGTGGACCTCGGGATCGCCGTAGACCTCGCTGGTCGACGCCTGGAAGATCCGGCCCTTTACGCGTTTGGCCAACCCCAGCATGTTGATCGCGCCGTGGACGCTGGTCTTGGTCGTCGCCACCGGATCGAGCTGGTAGTGGACGGGCGACGCCGGGCAGGCGAGGTTGTAGATCTCGTCCACCTCGACGTACAGCGGAAAGGTCACGTCGTGGCGCATCAGCTCGAAGCCGGGCGCGTCCAGCAAATGGGCGATGTTCGCCTTGGTGCCGGTGTAGAAATTGTCGACGCACAGCACGTCGTGCCCCTCGGCGACGAGCCTCTCGCAGAGGTACGAGCCGAGAAATCCGGCGCCACCGGTGACCAGGATTCGCTTTCGCAACGGTGTTTTCACGGCAGGGTCCGGTTCAGGGTTCGGGTTGCGATCGCGTGGGTCGGCTCGCCGGGATCTGCACGTTCGGCGTGCCGGGCCGGCGCAGCGGGCGGTGCAGGCTTTGGTATTCTTTCAGGGTGCAGGCGGTTCGTTCGCGCTGCGATGATCGCACGGAGCAGGCGTGTTGGCGATTCCGGATTGGCTGCTGCAGGTTCTCGGATGGACGCTCGGTGCAGGCGCGGCGACTTCCGCCGTGCTCTGGGCGCTGGTGTGGCTGGTCGTCCTGCAATCGACGCGGGCGGTGCCCACGCTGCGGCTCGGGCAGCGCCTGGCCGAGGCCGACCCGCCGACCGGGCGCGTCTGCGTCGTCATTCCCGCGCACAACGAGTCGCGGACGATCGCGGGACTCGTGCGGTCGCTGCGGGCGGAGACCTACCCGCAGTTCGACGTCGTGCTGGCGCTGGACCGATGCACCGACGACACCGCAGCGGTCGCCCGCGCCGAGATCGCCGGCGACCCGCGCTTCGAGATCGTCGAGATCGGCGCTTGCCCGGACGACTGGGCCGGCAAGGTTCACGCCGCGCACTCGGGCGTCACCCGCGGGCGCGCGGCTGCACACGCCGGCCACCTTCTCTTCGCAGACGCCGACACCGTGTTCTCGCCGGGGTGCATCGCGGCGTCGCTGGCGATGATGCGGCAGCGTGAGCTGGATTTCCTCAGCCTGCTGAGCACGCTCATCTACGACAAGTGGTTCACCTGCGTCGTGCAGACGGCGGCAGCGCTCGAGCTGATGCGCCAGTATCCGCTCGCCCGCGCGAACGCGCGCACCGATCGACGCGCGTTCGCCAACGGGCAGTTCATGCTCTTCACGCGGGACGCCTACGACGCAGTCGGCGGGCACGCGGCGGTGAAGGCCGCGTTGCTGGAGGACATCGCCCTCGCGCGGCTGATCGAATCCCATCGCCGCAATGCGGGCGTATTCCTGGCGGCGGGACTGTTCCATTGCCGCATGTACGAGGACTGGCCCCGGTTCCGGCAAGGCTGGAAGCGGATCTACACCGAGGCGGCCAATCGCAAGTCGAGACGGCTATCGGTGTCGGCGCTGCGGATCCGCTGCCTCGGAACAGTCTTTCCGCTGTGGATGCTCGGCTGCGGAATGGTCGGCGCGATCGTCGTCGCACGCGACGCCCGGATGGGGTGGACGCTGGTGGCACTCGCGCTGGTGGCGACCACGTGCTGGCTCGGGGCGCTGATGCGGGTCTCGTCGCTCGCCGGCGCACCGGCCTGGACCGCGCCGTTGCACATCGTCGGCGCGTGGCTGACCGGCGGCGTGCTGAGCGAGGCCGCGCGCGATCTTCGATCACGCCGGCCCGTCAGTTGGGGCGGGCGCGAGTACGACCTCGGTGCCGACCAGGCAGCAACCGGTCGTCCCGCGGGCGAACGCAGGCCGACCAGCGGCTCGCGGACTCCGAAGTAGTCGCGACTGCAGGCGGTGCCGGAACGCGCGGATCGGCCAGCGTCGACTGCGACCGCCCGACGTCAGGCCGGGACCGGAAGCGTCCGCAACGCCCCAGCAGCGGGGAGCACGTCGACGGCGCGCGCGAGCCGCGCCAGCGCCGCGGCGCGCTCGCGTTGCCGGTCGTCGCGGCCGGCCGCCGGCCCGTAGCGCAGCACCGCGTACGCGTCGCCGATGACGTCGAACGCGACGGCGAATTCGGGCCACCGCGCCGCGGCCCGCGCAGCGTACGCGAGCGGACCTTCGTGCGGCTGCCGCGGCAGCCCGGCGCGGGCGAGCCGGCCGCACAACGCTTTCCACAGCGCGAGCGCGCGGTCCTCGCGCCGCCGCCGCCACACCAGCCACGCGAGCAGTGCGCCGACCCATGCCAGGACGAATGCGGACGCCAGCGCGACCATCTGCCACGGCGCGAACCGGTCGATCTCCCAGTTGCGCCACAGCGACCGCTGCTGCTCGTAGTTGAAACCGATCACGTGGCGGCGCCAGTCGTGGTTGACCGCATCCCACGCGAGCTGCAGGCCCTTGATCCAGCTCCCGTCGAGCCGCGCCAGCAGCGGCACATGGTCGTCGGCCGGCAACGCGCGGCCGATGCCGCCCTCGATCCGCGACGGCGCCACCGCCGCCGTCGGATCGTAACGGCGCCACTGGCCGCCGACGAGCGCCTCGGCCCACGCGTGGGCGTCGGACTGGCGGACGATCATGTAGCCGCCGTTCGGGTTCATCTCGCCGCCCTGATAGCCGGTGACGATGCGGGCGGGGATGCCGGCGGCGCGAAGCAGCACGACGAACGCGCTGGCGTAGTGCTCGCAGAAGCCGCGCCGCGACTCGAACAGGAAGCCGTCGACGGGATCACGCGGATACAGCGCGTCCGGCGACAGCGTGTAGACGTACGGCTCGTCGTGAAATCGCTGCAGCACGGCGCGGACGAATGCGGCGTCGTCCGGATAGCGCAGGCGCAGCTCGCTCGCCAGCGCCTGCGTTCGCGGATTGCCCCGCGGCAGGCGCCTGCTGTCGGCGATTTCGGCCGCGGCCTCTTCGTCGTTTCCCGGCGGATAGGCGCTGCTGAGGATCGACAGCTGCTCGTAGCGCAGTGGCTGCGTGACCGGCGCCAGCGCGACCAGCTGCTGGTCGCGCGTCAGGCCGGCGATCGGAGCCGCGCGTTCCTCGTCGCCGGCGTCGGTCGCGACGCGCGGCAACGCCGCCGGCAGGTCGAGCGCGAACAGCCAGGGCTTGTAGTGCGGCTCGAGCGTCACCGTGTACGCGACCGGCCTCGCGGCGATGCGCGCGAACTCGCCCGCGGGCGTGCGCGGCGCCGCCGTCCATTCGCGGCCGTCGAAACGCGTCAGCACCGGGCCGCGCCAGTACCGCTGCGCCGGCGCCGGCACGAGGCTGGTGAAGTCGACGCGGAACGCGACGCTGTCGGACAGCGACAGTTCGCTGATCGTGCCGAGCGCCATCCGGTCCGACAACCCGGACTTGCCCATGTGGTCGGAGGGCAGCCCCCACAACGGGCCGGCCAGTCGCGGAAACAGCAGGAACAGGATGGCGGCGAGCGGGATGCCCTGTGCGAGGAGCTTCGCCGAGCGCGCGATCGGAACCCGCCATCTGACGAAGTCCGGCTCGTCGCCGGGCAGTGCCAGCACCTGCAGCGCAGCGCCGACCAGCACCAACGCCGGCACGGCCGCGGCGGCGGCCAGCACCGACTGGTTGTAGAAGAACGGGGTCACGACGAGGAAGCCGGCGAGGCAGACGAGCAGCGTTCCGTCGCGTGCGGTCCGCGTTTCGAGGAACTTGATCCCGATCAGCACGAACAGGAACGCCACCGACGGATCGCGGCCGATGAAATAGCCGAACGACTGGCGGATCGCCAGCCCCGCCGCCACCGCGAACAGCGCCAGCGCCCAGGTCGGAATGCGCGCAGGCACCGCGCCCGGGCGCAGCCGGTCGCGGTGTAGCAGGAAGAATCGCAGCGCGACCTGCATTGCCCCGAAGCCGGCGACCCAGATCGGAACGAACGACAGGAGCGGCAGTTGGGCCGCGATCAGCAGCGCGCCAAGCCACCGGACCTGCGTCGGCGCCAGTGCCGGGCGCGTCGCGACGCGCGGCCGCCGCCAGCGCAACGAATCGACGGTCGCAGCGGCGGCCATCAGTCGGGCGCCGATACGAGCGCCAACGCGGTCAGCGCGGCGCGGCGGTGGTCACGGCCCTGGCCCGCGGGCAGCGCGATGCCCGGCGCCGACAGCGTGAACGGTCGAGCCGCGCGCTCGGCGGCGAGCACCCACGCGACCAGTCGCGCCAGCTTGCCCTCCGCCGACATCGCACCCGGCAGCGATCGCCATGCGAGCACCGCCGGCCCGCCGCCGCCGGCGCCGTCGAACTGCTTCGTGTACCAGCCGGCGCCGCGCGCCACGGCCTTCCACGCGACGCGCTGGAGCGGATCGCCGTCCTGGTAGGTGCGCAGCCCGGCGAGATCGGCGTCGTCGCCACGCGCGGACGTCTGTGCGTCGTCGCCGGCGGAGCCGGGCGGCAACGGCGGGGCGTTGAGTTCGGGCGCGGGATATACGACGCCGGTCAGCGGAAAGTGGACGTAGGCCCAGCCGCGCCAGAGCCCGAGCGGGTAATCGGAGGACAGCGTGACCCGGCCCAGCGCGATGCGGCCCCGCCGCGACGTCGGCACGTCGAGGAGCGCCGGGAGCGCGGCACCTGCCGGCACGTCCATCGTCACCCGCGCGCCGCGAGCCGCGAGCGAGACCGCGCGCCGCGCCGTCGCGCCGCCCGCGATCGCGACGGTGAACGGCAGGACGCTTCCGGCGAATGCCTCGCCCGCGGCCAGCGGCCGCAACTCGATGCCGGCCAGGTTGCGGAACGTATGCAGCAGCGCAGAACCGACGAGGCCGGCGAGCAGGAACGTCACGACGAAGCCGAGCGACAGCGCATAGTTGAGCGACGTCACCAGCATGATCGCCAGCGTGGCGAGGAACGCGAGGCCACGTCGCGTCGGCAGGATGTAGATGCGGCTGTGCCGCAGCACGACCGGATCGAGATCCGCAGGTGCGTGCCGGAACGCGCGCTGGCGCCAGCGCGCAGTCCATGACGACGTGGAAGCCAGGGCCGCGGGCATCGGGATGGAGCCGGTCAGGTGACGGTGCGGGTGGCGGGACGCGTGACGGGGCCGATGACGGGGCGGGTGGCAGGGCCGCGTGCGCGCGGTCGAGGCCTCGCGGTTGCGTCCGCCCGGACCGGCCGCGCCTATTGCACGGCCACCGCGCGCAGCAGCGCCTGCGCCTGCAATGCGCCGGCGCGGGCGCCGCCGGCGAGCCGGTGGCCGGCGACGGAGGGGAACACCGCCTGCACGTCTTCCGGGATCACCATCGACCGGCCGGCGAGGAGCGCCCACGCGCGGGCCGCGGCGACGAGCAGCAACCCGGCACGCGGGGACAATCCGCGGCGCATGCCGGCATCGCCGTTGCTGCCGAGATTGCCGCGGGTGGCGGCCAGCAGCGCCTGCACGTAATCGAGCAGCGCCGGCGCGACGTGGATGCCGGTGGCGTCGCGCTGCCACTCGGCCAGCGTCGGCGGATCGGCCAGCGCCGGAAGCGAGGGAATCTGCGCGCGCCGGTCGCCGCCGGCGAGGAGCTCGCGTTCGGCGGCGGCGTCGGGATAGCCGAGCTCGACCGACATCAGGAAGCGGTCGAGCTGCGACTCGGGCAACGGATACGCGCCGATCTGCTCGACCGGATTCTGCGTGGCGATGACGAAAAACGGCTCGGGCAGCTTGCGCGTCACGCCGTCCTGCGACACCTGCCGCTCCTCCATCGCTTCCAGCAGCGCGCTCTGCGTCTTCGGCGGCGCACGGTTGATCTCGTCGGCCAGCACCACCGACTGGAAGATCGGGCCCGGATGAAACCGGAACGCCTGCGCCTGCGCGTCGAAGATCGAGACCCCCAGCACGTCGGCCGGCAGCAGGTCGCTGGTGAACTGGACGCGGGCGTACTTGAGGCCGAGTGTGGTTGCCAGCGCCTGCGCGAGCGTCGACTTGCCGACGCCCGGGATGTCCTCGATCAGCAGGTGCCCGCGCGCAAGCAGGCACGCCAGCGAAAGCTTCAGTGGATCCTGCTTGCCGACGACGATGCGATCGAGCTGCGCCAGCACGGCGGCCAGCCGCTGCGCGACGGGAACGTTGGCCTGGGAGAGGGGACGGACGGTCATCGGTGGTCTTTTCGCGGAATGAGGGGCGGCAGGGACGAACCCCACTCTAGCGTGCCGCCGCGGGCTAGTCATCCCCCGGGGCCTCCGGCTACACTCCTTCCGGCAGACGGGCACTGCCGTCCGGCGACCCGCGCGCCCGAATTCGCGCCGCCGCAGCCTCGAAAAGTTCACCTGCCGTGCCGACCGCCTACATCACACATCCGTCGTCGCTCCTGCACGACATGGGACCGTACCACCCGGAATGTCCCGACCGGCTGCACGCGATCGGCGACCGCCTGATCAGCGCGGGCCTCGACGGCTATCTGCGGCATTACACCGCGCCGGCGGTGACCCACGCGCAGCTCGCGCGCGTCCACGGCGGCGAGTACCTGTCGACGATCGAGGCCGCCAGCCCGGCGTCGGGCCTGCACTACATCGACCCCGACACGGCGCTCAATCCGCACTCGCTCGAAGCCGCGCGGCACGCTGCCGGGGCGCTGGTGCTGGCCACCGATCTCGTCGTCCGCGGCGAATGCAAGACCGCGTTCTGCGCGGTGCGTCCGCCGGGTCACCACGCCGAACGCAACCGCGCGATGGGATTCTGCCTCTACAACAACGTCGCCGTCGGCGCCGCGCACGCGCTCGCCGCACACGGGATGAAGCGGGTCGCGATTGTCGACTTCGACGTCCACCACGGCAACGGCACCGAGGACATCTTCGCCGGCGACGCCCGGGTGCTGATGGTCTCGACGTTCCAGCACCCGCTCTATCCGTACTCGGGGACGGAGAACGTCTCCGGCAACATGATCAACATCCCGCTCGAGGCGGGCAGCGACGGCGAAGCGTTCCGCGACGCCGTCCGCGAGTTCTGGATGCCGGCGCTGGAGCACCACCGGCCGGAGCTGATCTACGTCTCGGCGGGATTCGACGCCCACCGCGAGGACCCGCTGGCCGGCCTCCGGCTGACCGAAGCCGACTACGCGTGGGTGACGCGCGAACTGATGGCGGTCGCGCGGAAGCATGGCCACGGGCGAATCGTGTCGACGCTGGAGGGCGGCTACGCGCTGTCGTCGCTCGGCCGCAGCGCCACCGAGCACATCCGCGAGCTCGTCACGGGCTAGCGCCGGGCCGGACACCGGCGGGCCG
The DNA here is from genome assembly GCA_040007035.1 of Betaproteobacteria bacterium. GTDB lineage: Bacteria > Pseudomonadota > Gammaproteobacteria > Burkholderiales > Casimicrobiaceae > CAIWHR01. Next base: position 39,677 of record JBDTVU010000009.1, read on the forward strand.
CCTGCCGGGGCTGCCCTCGATGCCGTTAGAATGCGTCGAGCCGCGCAATCTCCACGGGCGAATGGGCGCCTGCCGGAAGGAGTCGAGCATGGAACGACGGCGCTTTCTCGAATCGTGCGCGGTGCTGGGCGGTGCCGCCGGGCTCGCCGGCGTCCGCGAGGCGTGGGCGGACGTCGCGCCGCAGCCGTACCGGCGGGCGGAGCTGGTCGACGCGCACGGTGGGGCGATCAAGGCACGCAGCCTCGAGCCGGACGTCAACTACCTCTTCCACTATCCGTACGCCGGCACGCCGTGTTTCCTTCTCAACCTCGGCCGCCCCGTGACCGCGGGTGCGACGCTGCGGCGCGAGAACGGCGCGACCTACGGCTGGGACGGCGGCGTCGGCCCGGCGCGTTCGATCGTCGCGTTCTCGGCGATCTGCGCGCACAAGCTCGCGTATCCGACCCGCGAAGTCTCGTTCATCCGCTACAAGGCCGAGAAGTCGACGACGTCCGACGCGCACGTGATCCACTGCTGCGCCGACCACAGCGTCTACGATCCGGCCGGCGGCGCGCGCGTCGTCTCGGGCCCGGCACCACAGCCGCTGGCCGCGATCGTCCTCGACTACGACGCGGCGGCAGACGCGCTGTACGCGACGGGGACGCTCGGCGCCGAGCAGTTCGACGCGTTCTTCCGCAAGTACGACTTCAAGCTGGCGCTCGAATACGGTCAGGGCAAGGCGAAGGCGAGCGTGGGCGGCAGGGCGGTGGTGCGCGAGCTGACGCAGTATTGCCGGCAGACGATCCGATGCTGAGCCCGCTCGCGGCGGCGGCGCCGGCCGCGATCGATGCGTCGGCCGAAGCGGCGATCGTCGTCACCGGCCTGCGCAAGTCGTATCGCGACGTCCCTGCGCTTCGCGGCGTGTCGTTCGCCGTCCGCGCCGGCACCACGACGGCGCTGCTCGGCGGCAACGGCGCCGGCAAGACGACCACACTTTCGATTCTGCTCGGCGTGCTGACGCCCACTGCCGGCAGCATCACCGTGCTCGGCTGCGACATGCTGCGCGACCGCCACCGCATGCTGCCGCGGATGAACTTCACGTCGCCGTACGTCGACCTGCCGAAGCGGCTCACTGTTGTCCAGAACCTGCGCGTGTTCGCCGACCTGTACGGGCTGCGGCACCCGCGCGACCGGATCGCCGCCGTCGCCGCCGACTTCGACCTGGGGGAGGTCCTCTCGCGGCCGTACGGTGACCTGTCGGCGGGGCAGCGCACGCGCGTCTCGCTGGCCAAGGCGGTGCTGAACGAACCGGATGTGCTGCTGCTCGACGAGCCGACGGCGTCGCTCGACCCGGACATCGGCGACCGGATGCGCAGCTACCTGGAACAGTATCAGCGAAGAACAGGCTGCACGATGCTGCTCGCGTCGCACCACATGGGCGAGGTCGAGCGGATGTGCGACGACGTCATCATGCTGCGCGCCGGTCTCGTCGTCGACCAGGGCTCGCCGCAGGCGCTGATCGACCGCTACGGCCGCGACAGCATGGAGGAGGTGTTCCTCGACATCGCGCGCGGTCGCTCCGACGAGCCGCCGGCCGGCGCGGCGGCGGAGGAGATCTCGGCGCTGTGAGCACCGTCGCGCGCACCGTTGGCACCACCACCGCTGCAGGGGCCGGCGGACAGCTCACCGGCGCTGCGGCGTCGAGCCGGCGTATCTTCGCGCTCGTCCGCCGCCACGCGTACCTGTTGCTGAAGTCGTGGCCGCGGCTGGTGTCGATGATGTACTACCCGACGGTGACGATGGTGCTTTGGGCGTTCCTGACGGTCTACCTCGCGCCGACGTCGAGCTTCCTCCGGGACGCGCCCGGCTTCTTCATCGGTGCGGTGCTGCTGTGGGACGTGCTGTTCCGCGGCCAGCTCGGCGTGTCGCTGACGTTCATCGAGGAGATGTACTCGCGCAACCTCGGCAACCTGTTCGTGTCGCCGCTGCGGCTGCCCGAATTCATCGCCGGCCAGCTCGTGATGAGCATCCTGCGAACGCTGATCGGCGTTGGCGGCGCGTGCCTGTTCGCGTGGCTGCTGTTCCGCTACTCGATCTTCACGCTGGGGTTCCCGCTGATCGCCTTTTTCGTCAACCTGCTGGTGTTCGGCTGGTCGATCGGCCTCGTCGTGTCGGGAATGATCCTGCGCTGGGGACTCGGCGCCGAGGAGCTCGCGTGGGCGGCGATCTTCCTCGTCGCGCCGGTGTCCGGCGTCTACTACCCGGTCACGGTGCTCCCCGGCTGGCTGCAGGCGGTCGCGTGGTCGCTGCCCTCGGCGCACGTGTTCGAGGGCATGCGCGCGGTGCTGCTCCAGGGCGTTTTCCGGTGGGACCACTACTGGGCCGCGCTCGGGCTCGACGCGCTCTACCTCGCGGCCGGCGCCCTGCTGTTCGCGCTGGCGGTGCGCCATGCGCGCGAGCACGGGGCGCTGCTGCAGATGGGCGAGTAGCGCGCCGGCACGCCGTCCGGCATCACCGCATCACCGCAGCAGCAGCGCCGCCGCGACCCGCCGCCCTTCCGCGGCGAGGACATTGAACGTCCGGCAGGCCGCAGCGGTGTCCATCGTCTCGAGCCCGATCCGTGCGTCGACCAGTGCGCGCGTCAGCCGCGGGTGCGGAAAGCGCAGCGCCGGGCCGGTGCCGAGCACGACTAGGTCGGGCGCGAGCGATGCCAGTCCTTCGAAATCGGCCTCGGCGAGCGCGTCGAACCCGCCGGCGGCCCAGCCGGTCGCGATGGTCTCGGCAGTGATCACGAGGTTCTCGCGGTATTCGCGGGTGCCGATGCGCACCCAGCCGGGGCCGGCACCCGTGATGACGTTGCCTTCGCCGGCGGAAAGGTGGAACTTCATGACGCGAAGATACCCGATTGCGGTTGACGCCCCGATGGTGCATTGCGGTAAGCCCGCGATTTGGCTACCATCGTGACCGTCACACCCCCCAAGACGTCGCTCGGACGGTTCCGGGCGCTTACGCCGAGAGATCCGCATGCCTCCCTCCCCGCAGAAAGAGTTCGCGCGCCTGACGCGGCTGCCGCCGTACGTCTTCAACATCACCACCGAGCTCAAGATGGCCGCGCGCCGCCGGGGCGAGGACATCATCGACTTCGGGATGGGCAATCCCGACGGCCCGACGCCGAAGCACATCGTCGACAAGCTGGTCGAAACGGTGCTGCGCCCCGACACCCACGGCTACTCGGTGTCGAAGGGGATCCCTCGGCTGCGGCGGGCGATCTGCCACTGGTACCAGCGCCGCTACGGCGTCGAGTTCGACCCCGAGACCGAGGCGATCGTCACCATCGGCTCGAAGGAGGGCATCGCCCATCTGGCACTCGCGACGCTGAATCGCGGCGACACGGTGCTGGTGCCGAACCCCAGCTACCCGATCCACATCTACGGCCCGGTCATCGCCGGGGCGGACATCCGCCACGTGCCGATCGTCCCCGACGGCGATTTCTTCGCCGAGCTCGAGCGGACGATCCACACCAGCTTCCCGAAGCCGAAGATGCTGATCATCAACTTCCCGTCGAACCCGACGGCGCAGTGCGTCGAGCTGCCGTTCTTCGAGAAGATCGTGGGGCTCGCCCGCGCGCACGGGATCTACGTCGTTCACGACTTGGCCTACGCCGACATCACCTTCGACGGCTGGAAGGCGCCGTCGATCATGCAGGTGCCGGGCGCGCGCGAGGTGGCGGTCGAGTTCTTCACGATGTCGAAGAGCTACAACATGGCCGGCTGGCGGATCGGCTTCATGGTCGGCAACAGGGACCTCGTCAACGCGCTGGCGCGGATCAAGGGCTACCACGATTACGGGACGTTTACGCCGCTGCAGGTCGCCGCGATCGCCGCGCTCGAAGGGCCGCAGGATTGCGTCGCGGAAATCGCGATGCGCTACCAGAAGCGGCGCGACGTGCTGGTCAAGGGGCTGCACGAGGCCGGCTGGATGGTCGACAACCCGAAGGCGTCGATGTACGTGTGGGCGAAGGTCCCGGCCGCGTATCGCGACGCCGGCTCGCTCGAATTCGCCAAGCGGCTGCTGGCGAAGGCGCGGGTGTCGGTGTCGCCGGGGATCGGCTTCGGCGAGTACGGCGACGATTACGTGCGCTTCGCGATGATCGAGAACGAGAGCCGCACGCGGCAGGCGATCCGCGGCATCAAGCAGATGTTCCGCGACGACGGGATCGTTGCCGAAACGCCGAAGCCCGCCGTTGCCGCGCTGGCGGACGCCATCCCGTCGGCGACGATCGCGCCTGCGGCCTGAGCGAAACCTTCGCGGCGCCGCGCATCGGATTCCGGTGGCGGTTGCAGCGTCAATCCAAACGCCATCGTCCGTAACCTTGAACCGGGACTTCCTCGCATGACGAATCCGATGAAACCCCTGCAGGTCGGCCTGCTCGGCCTCGGCACCGTGGGCATGGGCCTGTGGACGGTGCTCCGCCGCAACGAGGAGGAGATCACCCGCCGCGCCGGCCGCCCGATCCGGATCACGTGGATCGCCGAGCGCGCGCTCGACATGGCGCGCGAGAAGACCGGCGGCGCCGCGGGCGTCAACCTGACCGACGACGCGTCGAAGGTGCTCGCGCATCCGGACCTCGACATCGTCGTCGAGCTGGTCGGCGGCATCGAGCCCGCCCGCACGTTCATCCTGCAGGCGATCGCCAACGGCAAGCACGTCGTGACGGCGAACAAGGCCCTGCTCGCGCGCCACGGCAACGAGATCTTCGCCGCCGCCCACGCGAAGGGCGTGATGGTCGCCTTCGAAGGCGCGGTCGCCGGCGGCATCCCGATCATCAAGGCGCTGCGCGAGGGCCTGACCGCGAACCGGATCGCGTGGATCGCCGGCATCATCAACGGCACGTCGAATTTCATCCTGTCCGAGATGCGTGCGAAGGGCGAGTCCTTCGACGCCGCGCTTGCCGAAGCGCAGGCGCGCGGCTACGCCGAGGCCGACCCGACGTTCGACGTCGAGGGCATCGACGCCGCGCACAAGCTGGCGATCATGTCGGCAATCGCATTCGGCGTACCGATGCAGTTCGACAAGGTGTACATCGAGGGCATCTCGAAGCTCGCGCGCGAAGACATCCGCTACGCCGAAGAGTTGGGCTACCGGATCAAGCTCCTCGGCATCACCCGGCGGGCGAAGGCCGGCATCGAGCTCCGCGTCCATCCGACGCTGATCCCGTCACGGCGGCTGATCGCCAACGTCGAGGGCGTGATGAACGCGGTGCTGGTCAAGGGCGACGCCGTCGGTCCGACGCTGTACTACGGCGCCGGCGCCGGCGCCGAGCCCACGGCGAGCGCGGTCATCGCCGACCTCGTCGACGTGACGCGGATGCACACCGCCGACCCCGAGCACCGGGTGCCGCACCTCGCGTTCCAGCCCGACCAGCTCTCCGACACGCCGTTCCTGCCGATGGGCGACGTCGAGACCAGCTACTACCTGCGGATGCGGGTACAGGACCGGCCGGGCGTGCTCGCCGACATCACACGGATCCTCGCCGACCGCAGCATCTCGATCGAGGCGATGATCCAGAAGGAGCCGCCGGCGGGCGAAGCCAAGACCGACATCATCCTGCTCACCCACCTGTCAGTCGAGCGCGACGTCGTCGACGCGATCGCGAAGATCGAGGCGCTGCCCACGGTCGACGGCAAGGTCGTCCGGATCCGGATGGAAGAGCTCGACTGATGCGCTACGTCTCGACGCGCGGCGCGTGGGCCGACGACCCGCAGCCGTTCTGCGCGATCCTGCTGGAAGGGCTGGCGGGCGACGGCGGACTGGCGGTGCCGCAGACGTATCCGCGGTTTTCGGCCGAGGAGATCGAGGCGCTGCGTCCGCTCGGATACGCCGATCTCGCCTTCGCGGTGCTGTCGCGCTTCATCGACGACATCCCGGCAGCGGACCTCAAGCGGCTGATCGAGCGGACGTACACTGCGGCCGTTTTCGGCAGCGACGACATCGTGCCGGTGACCGCGCTCGAACCGGGCGTCCACCTGCTGCACGTGTCCAACGGGCCGACGCTGGCATTCAAGGACATCGCGCTGCAGCTCGTCGGCAACCTGTTCGAGCACGTGCTGGCGAAGGCCGGGCGCGAGCTCAACGTCCTCGGTGCGACGTCGGGCGACACCGGCAGCTCGGCCGAATACGCGCTCCGCGGCAAGCGCGGCATCCGCGTGTTCATGCTGTCGCCGCAGGGACGGATGAGTCCGTTCCAGCAGGCGCAGATGTTCTCGCTCGCCGACCCGGGCATCCACAACCTTGCGGTCGACGGCGTGTTCGACGACTGCCAGGACATCGTCAAGGCGGTCAGCACCGACGCGGCGTTCAAGGCGCGCTGGAGCATCGGCACGGTCAACTCGATCAACTGGGCGCGGGTCGCGGCGCAGGTCGTCTACTATTTCCGCGGCTGGTTCGCGGTGGCGCCGGAGGCCGGCGCGCCGGTCGACTTCGCCGTGCCGTCGGGCAACTTCGGCAACATTCTCGCCGGCCACGTGGCGAAGGCGATGGGGCTGCCGATCCGCCGGCTGATCCTCGCCACCAACGAGAACGACGTGCTCGACGAGTTCTTCCGCACCGGTCGCTACCGGCCGCGGCGGACGGCGGAGACGCACGCGACGTCGAGCCCGTCGATGGACATCTCGAAGGCGTCGAACTTCGAGCGCTACGTGTTCGACATCGTCGGACGCGATCCCGCAGTCGTACGCGCGCTGTGGCGGCAGATCGAACGCGACGGCGGCTTCGACCTCTCGCCGACACCGCATTGGCCGCGCGTCGCCGCCTCGGGTTTCGTGTCCGGGACGAGCACCCACGCCGACCGCGTCGCGACGATCCGGCAGACGCACGAGCGCTGCGGCGTCCTCGTCGACCCGCACACCGCCGACGGCCTCAAGGTCGGGCGCGCGCTGCGCGACCCTGCCGTGCCGCTCGTCTGCATCGAGACCGCGCTGCCGGCGAAATTTGCGACGACGATCCGCGAGGCGATCGGCCGCGATCCGGCGCGGCCGGCCGCGTATGCCGATCTCGAATCGCGCCCGCAGCATTCGACGCCGCTGCCGGCCGATGTCGAGCGCGTCAAGGCGTACATCGCCGCCCATGCGGGCACGCCGGCCTGACGCGACGTCCGGCCGCCGTCCGCCCGCCGCGCTTCGCGTCGCTTTCCTCTCCGCCCCGATGCGCCACGCACTCCGCAATCTCGGCCGCAATCTGGTCGCCGGCGCGCGGCTGGCGCTGTTCATGCCGGTGTCGCGGCTCGCGTTCCGGATTGACCTCGCGCAACTGCTGCTGCTGTTCCTCGTGTCCGCGGCACTCGATTTCGGGATCGACTGGGTCCGCTACGGCCCCGACCCGTACTTCTCGTCGTACGGCGCGGGCAGCGAGATCTTCGCCGGCGGGCTGCTGCTGCTGTCGTCGGCGGCGCTCGCGCTCGCGTTCCGGCAGGCGGCGTTGACGCTGGCGGTGCCGGTGATCGCGCTCGCCGCGTACCCGCTGGTCCAGATCGCGCACGCGCTTCCCTACGCGGTGTTCGACGCGACGCCGGCGTGGGCGTGGCTGTGGAGCGCCGGCGAGTGGCTGCTCGTCGCCTGGCTCTTCGCGTTGCTGGTCCGCGCGGTTGCGATCGCGCAGCCGGCGGGCGGGCCGCTGCGCTGGCCGCGGGCTGTGGCGGGGGGGCTGCTGCTCGCGGCGCCGCTGTGGATCGCACCGATGCTGACGCCGACCGAGCCGTGGTGGAAGCAACCGGCCATCCACGGCGGCGCCGATCCGCGGTATCCGAATCCGGCGTCGGAGCCGGTGCTATCTGCGCAGAAGGAACTGCTCGACGCGGTGCTCGGCGACCTCGACGACGAGCGGCCCGGCATCACCGACCTCTATTTCGTCGGCTTCGCCGGCGACGCGCGCGAGGACGTGTTCCGCAAGGACGTGCTCGCGGCGCGCAAGGTAATGGACGAGCGCTGGGGCACCGACGGCCGCTCGGTGGTGCTGGTCAACAATCCGCGGACGCAGCTCGACACGCCGTTCGCGTCGGTCAGCCACCTGCGCGAGACGCTGAACGAGATCGGCGCGGCGATGAACGCGGACGAGGACGTCGCGATGATCTACCTCGCGAGCCATGGCCACCGCGACCACACGCTCGAAGTCGCGTTGCCGCCGCTGGAGCTGGCGCCGCTCACGCCCGGCGTGCTGCGCGCGCTGCTCGACGAAGCCGGCATCAAGTGGCGGATCGTCGTCGTGTCCGCCTGCTACTCGGGCGGATTCATCGACGCGCTGAAGGACGACTACACGGCGGTGCTGACGGCGTCGGCGGCCGACCGCACGTCGTTCGGCTGCGGCCACCGCAGCGAGTCGACGTTCTTCGGCGAGGCGCTGTTCCAGCACGGGCTCGCCGAAAACGATTCGTTCACCGCGGCGTTCGCGGCGGCGCAGGCGCGGGTCGAGGAGCGCGAGCAAAGCGGCGGCTTTCGCCCGCCGTCGAACCCGCAGTCGTTCGTCGGCAGCGCGATGGCCGACAAGCTGGGCGAACTCGATCGCGGGAACGTCGCACGGCGGTCGGGCCGGACGATCTAGCGTCGGGCTTGCCGTGGGTCGTCCGAGGCTGGCGGATCGTGGTCCGCCCAGGACGCGCGCGCAGCCAGCGTTCGGCACAGGGTAAACTCGCGCCGTGGCAGCATCGGTCGAAGTGCGCGGACTGGAGCACGCGTACGGCGCGAACCGCGTCGTGCGCGGGCTCGACTTCGCGCTCGCCGAGGGCGAGATCGGCTGCCTGCTCGGACCGTCCGGTTGCGGCAAGACGACGGTGCTGCGTTGCCTCGCCGGATTCGAGCCGGTCGCCGCGGG